>SVHI01000010.1 GCA_015055905.1 Clostridiales bacterium
GAAGTTTAGATGACCAAGTCATTAGAAACTTTGCTGACAGACTTGGCTATCTTAGAAACTTTGAAGATAGAAAACAAACCATTGTTAAAACTATTGATGAACAAGGCAAACTCACAGCCGAAATTGCGAAAAAACTTGATGAAGCAAAAACACTCACAGAACTTGAAGATATTTATAGACCATTCAAGCCAAAGAGAAAAACCAGAGCAACTGAAGCTATGGCAAAAGGTTTGGAACCGCTTGCTGACATCATTATGGCTCAAAAACCAGACGGAAAATCACTTGAGGAACTTGCTGTTCCATTTGTTGATGAAGAAAAAGGCGTAAAGAATACTGCTGAGGCTATTCAAGGTGCAAAAGACATCATTGCTGAAAAAGTTAGTGATGATAGTGACCTTAGAAAAGAACTTAGAGAGTTTATGCAAAAGACAGCATTTATTAAGTCAGAAATCAAAAAAGAAAAACCTAAGAAAAAGAAAGACGAGAAAAAGGTTATCGACAACGCTGACAAGTATGCTGAAAAAGAAGGTAGCGAAAAGGCAACCAGTGCAGACACTTATGCTGTTTATAACGGATTCAAGCAAGAAGTTAGCAAAATTCCATCACACAGAATCTTGGCTATCAACCGTGGCGAAAACGAAGGTTTCCTTAAAGTTGAACTTGATTTTAGTGAAGAAAAATGCCTTGAAATTATCGAAAATAGTTATAAGATTAAAGATACAATTTTTGCGGAACTTTTAAAAGAAGTTCAACAAGATTCATTTGAAAGACTCATCGAGCCAAGTTTGGAGAGAGAAGTTAGAAACGACCTCACAGACAAGGCAAATGAACAAGCAATTCACAACTTTGAACTTAACCTTAAACCACTTTTAATGGAGTCACCTCTTAAAAATAAGAGAATTCTTGGTTTTGACCCAGGTTACAGAATGGGTTGCAAGCTTGCTGTTATTGACGAAAACGGAACAGTTCTTGACACTGGCGTAATTTATCCAACCCCACCATTTAACAAGGTTGACGAAGCTAAGAAAGTTATGACTGCTCTTATTTCAAAACATAAAGTTGACGTTATTTCAATCGGTAACGGAACAGCATCAAAAGAGAGTGAAATTTTCTGTGCAGACCTCATTAAAACATTGTCTAGAAAAGTTAACTATGCAGTGGTTTCTGAGGCTGGTGCATCTGTTTATTCAGCATCAAAACTTGGCGCCGAAGAATTCCCAGATTATAACGTAAACCTTAGAAGCGCAGTTTCTATTGCAAGACGTCTTCAAGACCCTCTTGCAGAACTTATTAAAATTGATGTTAAGTCAATCGGTGTTGGACAATATCAACACGATATGCCACAAAAGAGACTCACAGAAGTTCTTGATGGCGTTGTTGAAGATTGTGTTAACGCTGTTGGTGCTGATGTCAACACTGCAAGCCCAAGCCTCTTAAAACGTGTTGCAGGTCTTAATGAAGGTATTGCTAAAAACATTGTTGCTTATAGAGAAAAAAATGGTGCGTTCAAGTCTCGTGCAGGGCTTATGAAAGTTCCAAAACTTGGTGAAAAAGCATTTGAACAATGTGCAGGTTTCCTTAGAGTTGCTGGTGGAGAAGATATTCTCGACAATACTTCAGTTCACCCTGAAAGTTATGAAAGCGCTAGAAAACTTTTAAAGATTTTCAAAATGACAGAAGAAGATGTTAGAAACGGAAATGTTTCTCGTCTTCCAGAACTTGTTAGTGAACAAGGCGAAGAAAAAATTGCAAAAGAAATTGGCATTGGTGTTCCAACAATGAACGATATCGTGAGTGAACTCGTTAAACCAGGCAGAGATATTCGTGAAGAGGCTAGCCACTTAGAACTTCGCAGTGATGTTCTTTCAATGGAAGACCTCAAAGAAGGAATGGTTTTAAATGGAACCGTTAGAAACGTTATCGACTTTGGTGCGTTTGTTGATATCGGTGTTCACCAAGATGGACTTGTGCATATTTCAGAAATTTGCAACCGCTATATCAAACACCCAAGTGAAGAACTCACAGTTGGTCAAATTGTAAAAGTTAAAGTCATTTCAATCGACCTTAACAAAAAACGCATCGGTCTTTCAATCAAAAAAGCCGAAGAAGACGAAATCCAAAAATAAAAGACGGGTTTTAAACCTGTCTTTTTTATTTGTTTGAATTGTTAAACTCAATTAAGTTTTCAATGATTTTGATATCTTTTTCAGTAACGAGCATTTCGTCTTTTGTTTGTTTCATTACATCTGCGAATAGTTCTTTGTCGTTAAACACGAAAATTGCTTCATTATCTAGTAGCTTGAATTTTTCCATACCAAATCTTAAACTTTCAAGGGCGAGTTGTTTTTTCTTTTCAGGAATATTCTTATGTTTGTCTTCGTCTAAAAGGGAAAACATTGCATAATTTTCGTCTTCGTTCATTCCATAAATTGTTTCGCTGCCTGCAAAGATGTTTAAATTTTCAATATCGCGTTGGGTTTTTCCAATAAAATATATTGCCATAATTTCCTCTTTTAATATGTTAATCCTGTTCTATAGATTGTTTCAAGTGTTTTTTGTTTTTGGAAGAACGAGCACGCTCTTTCCCTGAAATTTGTTACGTCTGCACTTTCAATAGAACCTGTGTATTTTATGATATAAGACATATCTTTTGAATAACAGTTTGCGTCGTAAAATCCTGTGAGATATGACATATAGAAAGTTCTTGTGTTAGGTGTTGAAACAACGTCTACACCTTGTGCGCAGATTGTGTTGTAGCCAAGACCAAACAAACCAGAAATTGTTGGATAAAGGTCATAAGGCGAGCAGAACCTTGTTATTTTTTCGCTAGTTAAGTTTTTGCTATAAATCATTAATGGAACAGTGTAGGTTGTTTGTTTTTCATATTCGTGGATATTTGTTCCTTTAATTTTATAGGTTAGGTCGTGGTAAAATGCGTTGTGGTCTGAATAGAGAATAACGGTTGTGTTTTCGCTAAGGTTATTTGCTTTTAAGTGTTTGAATAAATTTCCGACCATTCTATCTGTGTCCATTGCGGCGCTCTTGTAATGTTTTAAAATTAATTGGTCGTTTGCATCTAGTGGATACACATAACCTTGTTCAGCAAACCAGGCTTTGAAATTTTCAAGGTTTGTGTCATAGGCTGCATAGTAAGCATTAAATTTCTCGTTTGTAACTTCATAACTTCCGTGTGTTGAAACTGTTGTATAGAAACTCATAAATCTTGAGCCGTCGGTTGGTGCAATTTGATTCATAAATTGATTTGCAAAATCAACTTCAAGGTTGTAATAATTGAATCTTGTGCTTTTTGTGTCGCTTACAAAATTCTCAAGGTAATATTGGTTGTTAAAACCAATTTCTTTGTTGAGAGTCTCTCTGTTATAGAAGTCCTTTTTCCAGTTGTGGAAGAAACTTGTGTTGTAGCCGAGATTTTCAAATAAGTTAGGGAGTGAATACTTGGCTGAATATGATTTTTCGCCGTTAAGATTAAGTTTGTTAACATTTGGCATATATCCAAGCAAGCATAATTCTTCACTAACATTTGTTTTGTTGTTAGAAATATATTTTTCCATTACAACAGCCTGTTTTTCGACGTGGTCAGCATAATAATTTTCGCCAGTTTTTAATGCCCAAAGGGTTGGTGTGTTATATGGGTCAATAGCGAACCACTCAAATGATTCCATCATAATGACAATTAAGTTGTTGTTATAAAGCGGAGCGTTTGTATTGACTCCTGCAACGCTGTCTTCAAATAATTTGAGAGCAGCGGTTTCTTCCTCTTCAGTGTAAGAAGAACCTTTAAAACAAATATCATATAGATTTTTGATATAGAATCCGGCAGAGCCAAACTTTTTATATGACATATCTTTTATGTGCATATTTTCATATAAATACTCGTCGCTAGAAATTTCTGGGTTGGTTGCCGATGCTTTGATTGTTGCAATTTGAATTCCGTAGCAGCCAACTCCAATTGTTGATGTTAAAAGGAAACAAATTAAACAGAAGATTGGTTTTGTAACTTTTTTAATGGTAACTTTGTATTTTTTGAGTAGTTTATCAAAGACTATTGGCAAAGCAATAATCACACCCACAACCAAAACGCAAGTTATGATTAATGGGAAGTTGATAAAGTCTGCATCAATTGATTCGAAGGCCTCTAAAATTAGGTCTGTCATATCCCAAGAGAAGAGATAGCCAAAACCACCGCGGAGGGTGATATTTGCAACGAGGAGCAAAGCCTTAACGCTCATCGCAACATAGAAAATAGTGTTTGAAATCCAATTTTTGGTTGAGCAAAGCATTAGTGATGCAATAAAGAGCCATAATCCAATATCAAAGAATATATATGATGGTAAAATTTGTGCGCTGCCGTCGGCATATTTAAATTCAAAAACAACAAAACTAACAATTTCAAAAATTAAAGATAACAAAAGATATAGGGCTGGTTTTAAAAGTTGGTTGAGCCCTATTTGTTTCTTTTCTAGTTCTTTCAGTTTTTTTAAACTTCTAGGTTGTTGTTTCATTTTTGTTCCTTCTATTAGTTTTTCTTGGAACGATTATTGATAAGCCTTTGTGGATAACCGAGAAGTTGAAACTTCCGTGTCCACTTTTTTCGCCATCAAGATTAATTGTTGTTCCATCTTCAAGTTTCATTTTAAAACTTGAGGTTTGTCTATAAGTAACTTTTTTGCTATTTTTAACACTGTTAACGCCAAAGAAGAAGAATCTTGCGGTTCTTAAAATTTCAGCGAGCCAAATGCTTTTTTTGTGTGAGTGGAATAATAATAATTCAACCACACCATCATTAAGTTTTGCTTTTCTGTTAATTTTAAAACCAGCAGTGCTTTTTGAGTTGAAAATCAAAATCATTGCGCAGTCTTTTTCGATTGTTTCACCATCAACTTCAAGTTTAACGTGTGTTGGTTTTTCGGTGTTGATGTCTTTCAATACTTTTGCAAAGTATGCAAACTTACCGAAAAGTTTTTTTGAACGCCTGCTTGTGTCATAGCTTGTTTTTGTAAACAAGCCAGCACAGCAAACATAAATCCCATAACGATTATTAACTTTGAAGATGTCGTGTTCAAACACATTTCCTTCAACAAGGGTTTTAACACATTTTTTAATGTTTTTGCTAAGCCCGAGCGAGTTTGCAACATCATTAACTGTTCCCGATGGAATATAGCCAAGAATAGGTTTGTTCTCAGCGCCGCCAAAACCATTAACAACTTCGTTTATGGTTCCGTCTCCGCCTGAAACAAAAAAATAATCATATTTTCCAACCGCATCTTTAGCGAGGTCGTGTGCGTGCCCTGCATACTCAGTTTCCACACATTCAATTTCGCCATACTTTTGCGATAGTTTTTCTATGATATAGTCTTTATGTTGTTTTATTTGACCTTTTCCACTTTCTGGATTGTAAACAAAAATACTTTTCATAGATAAATAATATACCTAAACAGCCAAAAAGTAAAGAAAAACGCAACTTTCTGTCGAAATAAAAACACTCTATTATAGAGTGTTTCTATATTATATTAAGTTGATTGGCAAAAGGTGAAGAATATATCCAAACACCAAACTAGGAATTGTTAATGATAAAACAATAAATAAATTCTCTTTTTTGTTTTTGTTTTCTTTGAATAAAACAATTAAGCCAATGCCTGCATTAACCGAAAGCCCTGCAACGATTGAACCAAATGTTAAACCGCCTGCAAGATAGAGTTCAGTGATAATAACAGAAGAGACGCAGTTTGGAATAAGACCAATTATAACTGCAAGAAGTGGTTGTAAGAAATGGTTGGTTCCAAGGAACGATATGAGATTGTCTTCACCAACAAGTTCAACAATCATTCCAAACACTACATTGAAAATAAAAATATAAAGGGTAATTTTTAAACAATGAATGAGCGGGTGTTTCCAGTCAAACTTTTCATCTTGCAAATCGTGGTGACAGCAAGCGTGCAAATGTTCTTCGTGCTCATCTTCGTGTTCGTCTGGTTGTTTCTTCTCACTATGATTTTCTTTATTATTTTCAAGTGATTTATTTTCGATTTTTTCAAATTTAAAAACTTTGCTATAAAGCAGCATTGCAAGATAACCAATTATAATCGCCATAACAATTTTAACTGCTAGCAATAATAAAAGAGAAGGAATTGCTTTGTAGTTTGAAATCATTAGAGGTAATGCTTCGTCGCTTGTTGCAACAAATACAGCAATGAGTGCACCGATTGAAATTTTGCGTTTGCTGTAAAGTTCAGACGATATAACAGAGAAACCACATTGTGGAACTGAACCAAACAGTGCGCCCATAACAGGACTAGATTTTCCTTTTAAAAGTTTTGACTTTTCAAATTTAAATATATTTTTATATTCGAGGAGTTCTATTAAAAAATAGACAACAAAAAGCACCGGCAACAACTTTGCCGTATCAATAAGAGAGTGTAATAAAACGTGTAAAAACTCTTCCATAGGTGCTCCTAGTTAAATTATTATAATCTTGACTAAGTGTGTTGTCAAGAGATTAAAAATAATGGTTTGGACTGGCTCAAAAATGCTTAAATGTAAAAAATTTAGAAAATTTATGTTAATTTTACAAGTTTAGAGAAAATGATTAATTCTTAAAAATTTTGACTAAAGTTGTATTATTTTATCAAAATTCCTCAATAATCTACATTTTTACAAATTATTTATAATGTTTTCTAATGTTTTGTAACATTTCTCTTGAATTTGAGAATTTGCGTTTTTAAAACTAAGTTTTTGTAGTTTTGGTTTACCCCAAACACCAAAAAGTCTTGGACCAATCCACTTGTTAGGTTCAGTGTGAAGAACCAGCCCCGCAACTTCACAAAGCGATGCTTTTGATGATGAGTGGAATAAAACTTTCATTCCAACGTTTATAATACCAGAAACAACTTTTGAGAAGCGACCATTTTTGGAACTCATTAGTGACGATGCACAAACACCTGGGTGAACCAAAACATATTGTGTTTTTAGGTTTTGGTTTAAGCTGTTATAGTGATTAATATAGTTTGAAAGCCAAGCTTTTGAATTTGCATATATTTTTATATTATTATTTTTTGAATTAAAATCGATATTTTTAAAATCAATTTTTGCGCTTTTTGCACTAATGCTACTGACAAACACAACGCGTGAGTTTTCTTTTAGCGCGGGTTCAAGTTGTTTTGTTAAGAAAATAGGTGCAATGCAATTTGTAAAAAAATGTTTTTCATAACCATAAGAAGTTATTTGTTTTGGTCTAGCAAAAATTCCAGCGTTGTGAATAATAAAATCTATTCCGCCCGGAAAATCTTTTCTTAATTTTTTACCAAGTTCTTTTACGCTGGTTGTGTCTTGAAGGTCTATTCCATAGACATAAAAATTAAAATTATATTTTTCTTTTAATGTTGTTAGTTGTTCGGTTGCAAGTTCTGTGTTTCGTGAACACGAAATGACAGAGCAACCAAGTCTCGCTAAATGGCGCACGCAGGCAAGACCGATGCCGCTTGTTGTTCCTGTTATTAAAACCGTTTTTCCAAATAATTCTTTATTTTTTATTAATTTCTTTATCATTTTTATCCTATTAATATATTGTTTTGCGTTTTTTGTTTTAGATTTAAACAAAAAAGAAGAAATTATTTTCTTCTTTTTGTTATAATTTTTTTGCCTTTTTTGATGGTTTTCCACACTCATATTGAATATATGAGTCAAGCATTCTGTCCTTTAATGTGGAAATAATTCTTTCTTTTTCAATTTTAGCGTCATTTTCTGGGTTAAAAATGACGGGTTTGCCTATATACATAGTTTGATTTGTTTTTGATATAAACATTGGATAAAAGGAAACTTTTTTGCCTGTTTTTTGATAATAATATTTTGCGATATGTTCAAAGCCTGTCATAAATTCGCCAACGCCTTCCTTGACCGCTTTTGCCTCTGGAAAAATTAATATAGGCTCTCCGCTTTCAAGTGTTTCAGTTGAAATTTGCATTGTTTTGATGTTTTTTCTAAAGTCGTCTCTTGAAACAGGAATTCCTCTTGCGATGGTTTTCATAAAGAAGACCATTAAACTTTTGGAAACTTTTATGAATATAAATTTTACCCATTTTGGGAATTTTGGGAACTGATTATAGATTCCAATACTCATATGTGCTTCAACTGTTTTTGGGTCAATCATTTTGTCAATTATCCAAGGGCGGAACGAATAAGGGAATTTGAGATAGGTGATGAATGGTCCATAAACTTCGTAGTGGTTGGCAACAAAAACTCTGGCTTCGTCATCTTTATTTAGGTTTTCTTTGCCTTTGGTTTTGCCTTTAACAAATAAGAACGCAAAAGGGAATGCTATTATATAGAATAAAAAATAAATAGCATTTCTAATTAAACTTAAAAGTAAGCCAAAAACCTTTTTAAAAAATTTCTTCATTTATTGTTCCTTACGTAACAATAATAATATTTTTTATGAATTTTGTCCACAAAAAAATAGGTGTTAAAAAACACCTATTCTTCATCAATAAATCCTTCTTTTCTTAAAAGGTCGTCAACATTTTTGTCGACAGATTCGTTTGTGCTGACATCTTTGATTCTTGAGATTTTTTCTTCAAGTTTGTCTTCATCAGACCTTGTGTCGTCATAGATTGTGATTCTGTTGAGTTTAACAAGAAGAACAACGAGTGTAACAAATCCTGCAATAGCCAAAACAAATGAAATTATAATGTTTACAAATGTTCCAGTTGGAATGAGACCAATAGGGAGGGCAACTGCAAGAGATGAGAGGGCTCTCTTTCTTTTGATTAAAACTAATACAAACAAGATTGCAACTACTTCTACAACAAAGATTGCATATCCTAAAACGTAAACCCAAGAAATATCGATTGGGTCAGGGGTGATTACTAAACCCTGTGAAATTGTTGCAGAGAATGCTTTGTAGTTTGCGTCTTCAGGTCTTGTGATTCGAATGTCATAAGTTCCTGTTTTTGTTGGTGTTTCTTGAGTCCATTTTCCATCAACAAAATATTCAATGGTGCAGTCATATAAGTTTGAAATGAGTTTGAAGTTTTGGAATTTGGTGAGTTCGTAGGTTTGTGCAGCAATATCAACTTCAACATTTGATTTTTCAATCATTTTTGCATAGATGTTGAGGTTTCTTGCTGGCATTGTTTGTTCTCTAGTGAGGTCAAATTCTTGTGTGAATTCAGCGTCCACAAACCAGCCACCAAATCTAAATCCGTCTCTGGTTGGATTTGATGGGAATGGCGAAACTTTGCTGTTTGAGCCGTAGATAACGTCGCCGATGATAAGATTTGTGAAGGTTGCATAAACTGAGTCGTTATAGTAGAAAGTTAATGTGTAATTTACAAATGACCAGTAAGCATAAACAACAACGTCTTCATCAGGCATTTTGTCGAATGTGTAGCGGAATTCGCCCTCTTGGTCTTTGAACCAACCAAGGAAGGTGTAACCATCAACAGTTGGAGCCATTGATGCAAGTGATGAGATGTCTGCGTTATAGGTGAAGTTTGCAATATGGAACACTGTCATATTGTGTCTGTTGTTATAGTTCATTTGAACAGAGTAGGTTTTAACCGACCAAGAAGCATAAACATAAACATCTTCGTCTGGCATTGTTTCTAATGCGTATTCGTTTGTGAGTGCATTGTCTGTGAACCAGTTACTAAATTCATAGCCTGTTTTTGAATAAAGCGCTGAGTTTAATTCAGCAATGTCAGCTACCGCGATTGAAGAGCCAAAGTTGACATCAATTTCAATGTTGTTTTGGCCGTTATTTAAAACTAAAATGAGCCTGTGAGTGTTAATTTGCCATTCAGCAATCAAGTTAAGATTAGTGTTTGGCATTGTTGTGATTTCATATTTGTTTGGGTTTGTTCCGTCAAACCAACCAAGGAATGTGTAACCAGTTCTTGTTGGGGTTGGAAGTGAAATAGGTGTGTCAAATTCACCATAAATAGGTGAAACAGTAGAACCTTCGTTTGAATCAAAAGTGATAGAATATACTGTTGGTTCCCATTGCGCTATAAATGAAGCGTTTTCGCCTTTAGAAATAAAATATTTAACTGCGAGGAAACCTGGGTCGGTTTCGGTTGTGTCGTATTTATATGATGTGAAATATGAATAGTTGGCTGCTGGGTCAATTTCAGTGAAGAAATGTTCAGCAACTACATCTTCATCAAAACCAGTTGAGGCAAATGATGTGATTGCGTCTTCGTCAAAGTAATAAGTGGTTGAGTTAACAACAACTTTTCCAAGATAGCCTTGCAATGTGTTGTTTGCTTTTGTGATTTGTTCATTTGTTGGAAGCATTACATCGCTAGTTGAGTTATATTCAACCCCAGTGAATGCTGATTGAAGTGTTCCACCATTTGTGTCGATATCTGTTTTAATTTTACATTTAACAATGAGTTTGTTTGATGTAACTTCGCTTGGTTCACAAGTATAGAAATTTTCAGTAGGAACTAAGTTGAGATAAGATGCACCAGCAAAACCAGGCAAATAGTTTGAAATCAATGGTTTTCCATCAAGGGTGTATGGCACAGGAATTGAAATTTTTCCTGATGCTTGATTTGTTAAATCAAGGTTGTTTGAAATTGTAACTGATACGCCAAATAAATAATTATAAAAATATTTTGTTTGATGAACGAGTGAGTTTGAAACACTCAAGACTGCCTTGTTTGTTTCAAAGAAAACTGCGTAATTGTCGGCGGTTGATGTTGAGTTGAAGTTAACATTTGAAGTTGTGAGGGTTGCTTTTAGTTCAGTTTCGCCGTCAGCAAAAGTGCCTTGAGTGACTTTAACTAACGTTTGGTCACCAGTTGCATTTAAGGTTAAGGTGTCGAGTGCGAGAGTTTTTGCGACTGTTGAAGTTGATAGTATGATTGAATAAGAATCAAGGTTAATGGTTCCTTTGAATGTTGATTTTTCAAAAGGGACAACCAAGTCATTTGTCAATGTGATTGCATCAAAAACAACAATAACCTTAACTTCATTGAGGGCAGCATCTGTTTGAATTGCAGATAAAGCAAGTTCTAGAGTGTCAAGCCCCAAAGAAACATTTGTTACGGTTTCATTGTTGTCTTGGTCTGTTGTTGATGTGACGTCATACTTGCCCGCGTTCGTTGAAACCGTGTAGGTTATAATTTGGTCAACAGCGGCACTAGCAGATTTGTTTGCATTAAAAGTGTGTGTTGAAAAAATCAACAACAACGAAAATAATATTGTTAAAAATAAATTCTTTTTCTTCATAGTATTTTTCCTATTTATCTATATATTAATAGTATATTTTTTTTATTAAATTGTAAACCAAATTTGGTCAAAATATACAATAGAAAAAAATAAAGAACGTATGTTATACGTTCTTTATTAATTTGTTGATTTTGTTTGCAATTTTGTCTGCGTCAAAACCTGCATTTTTATAAACTTCTTTTCCGTTGCCGCTGGTTTGATAATCGTTAACGCCAATAATTAAGCCGTTCTCGCCAACATATTTATACCAAAGAGTGTCGTTTGATGCTTCAATAGCCACTTTGAGTTTAGCACTTTTCAAGAGAACCTTGTTTTTATAAGCTGTTTCTTGGCTAGCAAAGATGCTTTCGCAAGGCATTGAAACAACTCTTGTGCTGACAGAGAGTTTGTTTGCAACTTCTATAGCGAGGGAAACATCAGTTCCTGTGGCAAAGATGATAATTTCAGGATTTTTTGCGGTTTCGTGAATTACATAACCGCCTCTTTCAGCGTTTTCAATAGTTGATGCTGGATAGTTTGAAATCTTGCTCTTTGTGAGAACCATTGCAGTTGGTTTTGGATTATCCAAAAATTGTTTATATCCCGCAACAACTTCTGCTGGAGTTGCTGGTCTGTAAACTGTGTATCTAGGAATTGTGCGAAGTGTTGGCAAAGTTTCAATAGGTTGGTGTGTTGGTCCGTCTTGACCTATATCGATTGAGTCGTGAGTTAAAACTGAAACAATAGGAAGCCCCATCATTGAGCGCATACGAAGTGAAGGGAGCATATAGTTTGCAAACATTGCAAAAGTGCTGTCAAACACAGGTGTTCCAAGATAAAGAGCAAGTCCGTTTGAAACTGAACCCATTGCGTGTTCACGAATACCAAAACAAACAGTTCTACCGCTTCTATTTTCTTTTGAATAGATTCCGCCGTCTTTGATAAATGCTTTTGTTGATGCAATAAGGTCTGCATTTCCGCCAACAATAGCGGTATTAACTGAGCCAACTGCGTTTAGCACGAGACTTGAATAATCTCTTCCTGCCATTGCAGGTTCCTTTAAGAGATTGTCGAGGATTTTTTGGTAATTGATTTTCTTAGGTTTCCAAAGACTTGAGAGTTCCTTGAATTTATCAGGATATTTTTCTTTGTATCTGTTTAGCAAAGAAATCCAAGCGTTGTTATAAGCAATATTTCTTTGAACTGAGAGATTTGCGTTTTCATAAACATCTGCAGGGATTTCAAAACTTGTTTCAATTCCAAGAGTTGCTTTAAATGCCTTGAGTTCTTCTTCAGGAAGAGGGTATGCGTGAACTTTTGAAGTGCCTTGCTTGCTTGTGCCGATGCCGATTATTGTCTTGAAGATAATGATTGTTGGTTTGTTTGATTTTTTTGCAGCAGCGATTGCTTTTGAGCAACTTGCATAATCGTCGCCGTTTTTAACCAAAAGAACATTCCAACCCATTGCCTCAAATTTTTTGGCGGTGTCGTCATTGTTAGCAAGAGTTCTTGCACCATCAATAGTGATATTGTTGTCTTCATAAAGAAGAATGAGTTTGTTAAGGTTAAGTGTTCCAGCCAAAGAGCAAGCCTCAACTGCAACGCCTTCCATCAAACAACCATCGCCAGTATAGCAATAGGTGTAGCCATCAATAATAGGCAAATCTTTTGTGTTGAATCTTGATGCAAGCATTGTTTCGCCAATAGCCATACCAACAGCATTTGCGACACCTTGACCAAGAGGACCAGTTGTTGTTTCGATTCCAAGTTCTGGCTCGTATTCAGGGTGACCTGGAGTTTTTGAACCACAGGTTCTAAACTTTTTAAGGTCGTCCATAGAAATATCATAACCAAACAAGTGAAGAGTTGAATATAAAAGTGCACTAACGTGACCTGCAGACATAACAAATCTGTCGCGACCTAAGAACTTTGGGTCTTTTGGATTAAATTTTAAATGGTCCTTAAAAAGAGCATAAAGAATCGGGCTTCCACTGATTGCTGAACCAGTGTGTCCAGAGTTTGCGTGAGAAACGGTTTCAGCAGAAAGTGCTTTTAAATAATTAATCGATTTTTGATTGATATCCATAAGCGTTCTCCTTAATTTTTCTTATTACCAAATTTTTGAAGCCCTGCTTCATAAGACACAAGTGTTGATGCGAAACCAACATTGAGTGATTCGCAAGAGCCAAGCATTGGAATGATTATGCTTTGTGCATTTTTAACCTCTCTCCAAGACGCAGAAATTCCAGTGTGTTCGTTTCCTGAGATAATAGCAATTCTGCCAGTATAGTCAATTTCTCTATAACTTTTCTTGGCTTGAAGGTCAGTGATTACGCATTTGAAATTGTTTTTCACGAGCCAGTCTTGAACGGTGTCGATGTCAGCTTCTAAAACAGGAAGCATAAAACTTGCACCAAGGCTTGAACGAACAAGACGACTGTTTCCAAGTTTTGCTTGTTTGTTTGTAACGATTGCAAAGTCGCCACCAGCGCAATCAAACGAACGCAAGATTGCTCCAATATTGCCAGGTTGTTCCAACCCGTCCATAACAATCGCTAAAACATTATTGTTGCCATCAATCAAATTTTCTATATCTTCAAGAGTGTATTTTTTTGCTTCAGCAATAATGAAATATTCGTCGTAGCCATCACGGTCGCTGATTTTTTTGCACGCTTTCTCGGAAATTGCATAGGTTTTATCAGCAAAATTTGACATTTTTGCGATTTTTTCTAATGTTTTTTCGTCAAGTTTATCAGCGTTGAATTTATCGCTATTATAGAAAAAGTGTGTAACTTTAATATTTTTTTCAATAAGTTTGTCGACAGCCCAAAGCCCCTCACAAACAAAAAGGTTTGTGTTTTTCACTTTGTTGTCAACGAGGTTCTTTGCAAATTGAACTTCGTCAGACGAAATTCCGCAAATGCTTGAACTTAAAATTATTGAGTTTTTTAATTGTTTAATATCCATAATTAGTCTCCATTAATAGTGTATAATAGTAAAAATTTTTTGTCAATTTCATTAGGCTCAGGTGTCCCAAAAATTTGATAGTCTGCAAAACTATTTACAAATGTCATATTTTGGTATATAATGAAAATAGATTTTTATTAGGAGATTATTATTTTATGGACCCGTATTCCACTTTACTATCAAAAGCTGTTTTTGGCGTTAGCGACGCTATGAGTTTGGTCGCTGTTGTTGTTTTAATCGCCTTGTCAGCATTTTTCTCTTCAGCAGAAACTGCGTTTTCGTCAGTTAATGTAATGCACATTAAAACTTATGCAGAAGAAAAGAAAAAAGGCGCAAGACGAGCACAATACATTTGTGATAATTTCGACAGGGCACTTGTGGGCTTTTTGGTAGGTAACAACTTAGTTAACATTGCGAACACAACAATTTGTGCATATATGTTTTCAAAATTTATTGTAAACCCAACACTTGCAAATATTTTAAATACAGTCATTATGACAATTGTCATTTTGATTTTTGGTGAAATTTTGCCAAAGAGTTATGCTAAACATAATCCTGAAAAGTTTGTTTTAAAAATTAGCGGTGCGGTTTATGCGTTCTTGAAGATTATTCACATTATTGCAGTTCCTTTCTTCTGGCTTCAAAAACTTGTTTTGAAAGGTGAGCCAGAAGCTGAGAAATTAACGGAAGACGACCTTGAAAATATTGTTGATACAATGGAAGACCAAGGCATCATTGATAGTGAAAATGCAAGCATTATTCACGGTGCGCTTGACCTTGCTGAAAAAACCGTTAGAGATATTTTCACTCCAAGAGTTGATATGATTTGTATTCCAATTGACTCTTCGATTGATGATATCAAAAAAGTGTTCCTTGAAAATCAATTTTCAAGAATGCCGGTTTATGAAAACGATAAAGACGACATCGTTGGTGTTCTTAACTACAAAGATATGATTTTGGCGGAGTTTGCGGGCAAAAATTTTGACCTCAAAAAGCTTATGCAAGAGCCTCTCAAGGTTGGAAAATCAATGAAGGTTGACGAACTTATTCAAGCAATGCAAAAGTCACAAAAACATATGGCGATTGTTATTGATGAATATGGTGGCACAAGCGGACTTGTTACAATGGAAGACGCGTTAGAAGAAATCGTTGGTGAAGTTTATGATGAACACGACGACACAAAGGCAGAGGCTATTGTTAATCTTGGCGAAGATAAATATATTGTTGACCCAGATATTTCAGTTGAAGACTTGTTTGAATACCTCGAAATTGAACACTTGCCAGAAACAGAATATCCATCAGTTGGTGGTATGCTCTATGAACTTAGCGAAATTTTGCCAGAGGCTGGTTCAATTATAAAAGTTACAGCTGTTGACGATATCTTAAATGAAAAGAATGTTTACATTTCAATGATTGCAGAACTTACTTTTGAAATTAAAGAAATGGAAGACGACAGAATTAAAACGGTTTACTTGTCTATTGAAAGACACGAAAAAGAAAGTGAAGAAACTGAAGAAAACTAAAAAGCACACCCATAGCGGTGTGTTTTTGTTTGCGCATAAATTTGACAGGAGTGTAGTCTATTTTATATAATTAAAGAAGGGGGAATTCTTATGGAAAAAAGAGAAAGTTGCAGAGCAATCATTTTTAAAGACGAAAAAATGGTAGCAATGTATAGAGAGAAAAATGGCAGAACTTACTACACCTTCCCAGGTGGAGGAATGGACGAAGGCGAAACAATCAACGAATGCGTAAAAAGAGAAGTTATTGAAGAGTTTGGCATTGTTGTTAAGCCTATTAGAGAAGTTTATACCTATGAAGACGAAAAAACATATCAACACTTCATTTTGTGTGATTGGGAATTTGGCGAACTCGGCACAGGCGAGGGCGAGGAGTTCCAAGGCGATGCATCAAGAGGTGTTTATGAGCCAATGCTTATTGATATTGAAAATATTCCAAACTTGCCATTAATGCCACCAGAGGCAGCAATGCAAGTTGTTGATGACTATAAGTCATACGGCAAAAATCTTGACAGTGAAGTTAAGTCTTTAACATCAATTTTTTAAATTAAAAAACACATTGAGATAATTAATGTGTTTTTATTTTGTTTATTTAACAACAACTTTAATAAAAGTTTTCTTTCCTTTTTTCAAAAGAAGAGAGTTATTTTCATCAAAATCAGCAAGTGTGATTTGAAGATTTGAATCTGTAACTTTTTCGTTCTTAGCAGAAATGCCACCATTATCAATCATCTTTCTTGATTCGCCCTTGCTTGAGCAAAGTTTTGTTTTAACCAAGAGGTCTAAAATAGAAATACCATTTTCAACTTCTGCTTTTTCAATTTCAAATTCTGGAGCATCATTTCCACCTTGAGTGAAAAGGTTTTCGCTCATTGCTTGTGCTTGAAGCGCATCTTGTTCGCCACGAACAAATTTTGTGATTTCAAAGCACAAACGTTTTTTTGCTTTAACAATATCTTCAGCGATGAGAGCGTCAATTTCTGTCATTGGAATGTCAGTGAAGAGTGCAAACATCATTCGAACGCAAGCGTCTGGTGTTTGATAGATTCCTTGATAGAAGTCATAAGCTGTAATTTTGTCAGCATCAAGCCAAATTGCACCGCGTTCAGTTTTACCCATTTTCTTGCCTTCTGGAGTGAGAAGGAGAGGGTTGGTTGCGCCAATAAGGTTGTAGTCGGTTCCGTTAACGAAGTTAAGTTTTCTTTGAAGTTCAGTTCCTGCAGCAATGTTGCCCCATTGGTCAGCACCACCATATTGAAGTGTGCAGCCATATTCTTTGTGAAGATGCACAAAGTCATAAGCTTGCATTGGCATATATCCCATTTCAAAAAGTGTGAGACCGCCTTCTTTGATACGGTTTGCATAGATGTCGTTTGAGAGCATTTTGTTGATGTTGAAGTGAACACCAATTTCACGCATAAAGTCGATATAGTTGAGATTTCTAAACCAGTCAGCATTGTTAACAATGATTGCTGGGTTTTCGCCTTCAAAGTCAAGGAAGATTGAAAGAGTCTTTTTGATTTTTTCAATATTTTCTTGAACCTCTTCGTATGTGAGCATTTTTCTCATTTCGCTCTTTCCTGTTGGGTCACCGATGCTAGCGGTTGCTCCGCCCATCAAAACAAGAACTTTGTGTCCTGCTTTTTGGAAACGACGCAAGATTGTATATGGAACACAGTGACCGATGTGCAAACTGTCTGCAGTTGGGTCTGTTCCTTCATAAAGAGTGATTGGTTCTCCGCTCTCTAATGCTTTTTTGAGTGCTTCTTCGTCTGTGCATTGATAGAGAAGTCCACGCTCTTTGAGTTCGTTGTATAAATTTGTATTTGTCTTTGCCATAATTCACGTTCCTTTTTCTTTTATTTGGAAATCAAATTTTGTTCTTGTTAAGTTTACCACATTGCTTCAAAAAAATAAACTTTTTTGCTAACAAAAAAACTCCGCTTTCCAGCAGAGTTTATATCTTTATCTGCCAGAAGCTTTAGTTTTGCTATATGACAGAATGTTGTAAAATTTAGAACCTCACAAAAAATCTACATATAGCCTATATGTAGTAATAATAATATGAAGCGAATAAATTAACAAGTTTCATATTTGGTTTCCTTTTGTGATTATACATATATGATAGCACGAAATAAAAATATGTCAATATTTAAAGTGTGGTTTTGGGAATATAATTTTTAAATTCAAACTCAATCTATTGACAAATTTACAAAAAAGGGTTAATATGTTTGTTGTTAATGCAACCGTAGCTCAGCTGGATAGAGTACTCGGCTACGAACCGAATGGTCGGGGGTTCGAATCCCTCCGGTTGCACCAAAAAAAAGAGAGTATCAAGGAGTTGATGCTCTCTTTTTTCTTGATTGAATATAGAATGGGATTCGAGCGGAGCGTAAAGAAAACAGTCCAGTGGACTGTTTTTAGCGAGTGGCGTGATAGCGGCACAGCCACCTGCCCAGCCTCGTAGCGGAGCGAATCCCTCCGGTTGCACCAAATGCGTGGCTCGCGAAAAAGTCACAACAAAAAAAGACTTGGGAAACCAAGTCCTTTTTTATTGTCTCGATATTGTGTGGGCGGCGTCATTTATTTGACAAATTAGGAGTATAAAAGTTATCATATATTAGATAAAAAGAGTATAAAATTTTGGGGGGAAAGATGTATCGTATTTTTGATTACAATCCACAACTAAAGCCATTTCAAGGTGACATCGATTATCGTATGCATCTTTATCTTGATACGAAATGGAAACTCGTTGGCGACAGAATGTCGCTTTGTGATTTTGCTAATGCTCACGAACATTTTGGCATACATCACGTTGACGGAGGTTGGATATACCGCGAGTGGGCACCAAGTGCACATCAATTATATCTCACTGGCGATTTTAATGACTGGCACTGGCTTGACCACCCAATGAAAAGGCTCGACAACGGTGTTTGGGAACTTTGGCTTGAGGGCGACAATGCCCTTTGGAATGGTTGCAAAGTCAAGACTATTGTTGACGCGAATATGACAAGAACTGAGCATATTCCGCTTTATGCAAAAAGGGTTATTCAAAGACCTTACACAATAGAGTGGGTTGCAGAAGTTGTTGACGAAAGAATCACATTCCCTTGGACAGACCAAAATTTTAAACCTGAAGATTCGCTTTATATTTATGAGGCGCATATAGGAATGGCTCAAGAAGACGGCAGAGTTGGAACATATCGTGAATTCGCGGATAATATTTTGCCGATAATCAAAGAGACGGGTTACAACACTATTCAATTAATGGCGGTTATGGAACACCCATACTATGGAAGTTTCGGCTATCAAGTTTCAAACTTCTATGCTGCATCGTCTTGGTTTGGTCACCCTTATGACCTTAAATATTTAATCAATAAGGCTCACGAAATGGGCTTAAGGGTTCTTTTGGACGTTGTTCATTCACACGCAGTGAAAAACACTACTGAAGGAATTAATATGTTTGACGGAACAACTTGGCAGTTCTTCCACGACGGCGAGAAAGGTGAGCACCCAGCGTGGGGAACAAAGTGTTTCAATTACGGCAAACACGAAGTTATACACTTCTTGCTTTCAAACCTTAAGTTTTGGCTTAATGAATATCATTTTGATGGATTCCGTTTTGACGGCGTAACATCAATGTTATATCACGACCACGGCTTGGGCGAGGCGTTTGATAACGACAAAAAATATTTCTCAACAAACACTAACGTTGAGGCAATCACATATTTGCAACTTGCAAACGAACTTGTTCATCAAGTGAAACCTGAAGCAATCACGATTGCTGAGGATATGTCTGGTATGCCAGGAATGTGTCTTCCTATTGAAGAAGGCGGAATTGGATTTAATTACCGCTTGGCGATGGGGCTTCCTGATATGTGGATAAAGACTATTAAAGAAACCAAAGACGAGTTTTGGGACATTGGCAAAATGTGGTGCGAGATGTGTTTGAGGCGTCCAGGTGAGGGAACTGTTGGCTATGTTGAAAGCCACGACCAAGCCCTTGTTGGTGACAAGACGGTAATTTTCCGTTTGGCAGATGCTGCGATGTATACTGATATGGACAGAGCCTGTCACAATTTAGTAATAGACAGAGCGATTGCTCTTCACAAAATGATTAGGTTATTTACTTTGGCTGGTGGCGGCGAGGCATACCTCAACTTTATGGGCAATGAGTTTGGTCACCCAGAATGGATTGATTTTCCACGCGAGGGCAATGGTTGGAGTTTCCATTATTGCAGACGTCAATGGAGTTTGAAGTATAATGGTTTCCTTAAATATGAATGGCTCAGTGAATTTGACAAAGATATGGTTAGGGTAACAAAGGCAAACAATATTTTCAAACAAAGAATGGCAGATTTGTTGCTACTCAAAAACCCAGAGCAAACTATTGTGTTTTATAGAAACGGGCTTGTGTTTGCGTTTAACTTTAGTCCAAATAAATCACTTTCAAATGTGCTTGTGCCAGTTCCAAAAAAGGCAGACTATACTGTTGAGTTCTGCAGCGACGATTTTAAATATGGTGGAAATGGGCTTGTGTATCATATGACCTATCCATCAAAGAAGTTTGACGGACAACACTACATTGAACTTTACATTCCTGCAAGAACCGCGATTGTTTTGAAAGAAAACAAAAAATAGAAGGTAAAAAAAAGAGCCAAAATTTGGCTCTTTTTTATTTTAGTTATTTATCTTCTGGTTGTGAACCTACAAGGCTTGCGGCATACACCTTTCTAACCTTTGGACTGCTTTCAGCGAAAAGGTCTGGGCATTTGTCGTGAAGGTCTTTAAGTTCTTCAGGTGAGAGTTTGTGAACAGGGAACAAGTAACCGCCTCTGTTGTCGTCGTCTCCACCACCATATTGTGTGTAAGCACCGTGCAAGAAGATAGGGTATGTCAAGAAGACTTCGTCATCTCTTTCACTCAAATAACCTGTTGTGAGAATACAACCTGCATCAACATAAGCTTCTTTGTTGTCTTCAAAAGGAATGTCTTTTTGAAGCGCTTGATAAGCTGTGTAAACTGCTTTGAGTTCTTCTGGAGAACCTGCTTCAGTTGCTGCAACATACATATCAAGAAGTCCACGAAGAAGTGGAGAACTTGCGAGTTCTTCAGCGTGTTCTTTTTGTGTTTCCTTGATTTGTTTTGCTACTTCCAACTTTGAGTTTTTGTAAACTTCACCAAGCCAGTATCTTTTGTTTTGGATATCATAGTCTGATGTTGGTTCGCTGTTGTATGCATATTGCATAGCCTCTGCGAGTTTAAAAATTTCTCTTCTGTAAGGTAAATCATTAATGTTAAGTCTTGCCATATTATTGTTCCTCCTTTTATGGCTTTATTATACCATAAATTGTAGCGATTTTCAATAGTGATTGCAACAAATTAGAGCAGTGTTTTCATATAAAAAACCAGTTTTTTATAGGTTCTTTCGCACATACTGTTAAGATTTTGCGGTTTTTCTTTCAAAACATCTTCAAGTGAGAGTTCAACCTTGGTGTAGGTTCTGTCATCTTTTTTAAACTCTTCGCCGATTCCAAACTCGGTGTTGTTTGAAAAGTTTTTAAACTCGCAAATATAATAATAGTCAATTCGGTGCGAAACAAATTTTTTACCATTATACTCAAGTGGAATGTTATAGTATTGTTTGTCGAGATATTGTGTTGGAACGACTACGGCGTTATATTCTTCAAGTGTTTCGCGAACCATTGCGTCTTTGATTGTTTCATTGTCGTCGACTCCGCCGCCTGGCAAAAGGTAGTGATGTTTTCCGTTATTATAGTCAATTCTTATTGCCAAGAGTTTGCCGTCTTTGATAACAATGGCTCTTGCTTTCCTGAAAAACTTTCCTTGTTTGGTTAAACCATAAGAATATTTTATTTTTTCAGGATTGGTTTCGTTTCTTGCCATAACTCCCTCCGCTTAACAATAAAAGTATAACACTAAACCAAAAGAGTCGTCAAACCTGATTTGTGTTTGGTTACCTTTATTAAAAATTATCTATCATATTTATAATTATAATCTATATATTTTTTATTAGAAATATGTGACAAGCGAAAGGTTTTGCTGTATAATTTTTATAACGAAGTCTAGATTAGGAGGACCGGCTATGATTTTGGGTGATATTAAAGACGCACCAATTCTTGAATTTGATGAAGACTCTGCAAGAGAGTCAAAAAATCATTTCTTTCAACAAGGAAAGAAAAACTTTGGTGCTTTTGATAAAGTTGTTGAAATGGGCATTGATAGATGTATTATCTTCCTTCCACGTTCATTTAATGAGTGTAAGGATATTTTTTGCAAGTGCGAAAAAATTTATGAGTTTAAATCAGCCAGCACAATCTCGCCAGTTTATCTTTATGACAACAAATGCTTGATTGCACTCTGTCCACTTGGCGGACCAGCGGCTGGAAACCTTGTTGAAGAACTTAGTTATGTTGGTGTTAACAAATTTATTGCTTGTGGTTCGTGTGGTTGTATTGTTGAGGATATTGATATTCATAACACTTTCTTTATTCCAACATCTGCAATTCGTGACGAGGGACTTTCTTATCACTATATTCCTGCAAGCAGATATATTGAAACCAACAAAAATGTAATAAAGGTTTTGGAAGAGTCATTGCAAAAACATCACCAACAATATATTCTTGGCAGAACTTGGACTATTGATGCATTATACCGTGAAACACCTTCAAGAACTGCAAGACGAATTAAAGAGGGTGCGATTGGCGTTGAAATGGAGTGTGCATCACTTGCTGCTGTTACTGAATATAACGCGCTCACTTTTGGTTCACTTTTCTATTTCACAGACCTTGTTTCAACAAAGGGTTGGGACTGGAGACTTTATGATAAAGTTGAACTTAGAACAAGACTTATTAATATTGTGGTTGACGCGATTATGAGTTTGTAGGAGTTTGTATGAATATTATAGACGTTATGAAAAGCAGACATTCTGTTAGAAGTTATTTGGATAGAGAAATTGAGCCAGAAAAAGTTGATGCTCTTCAAAAAGAAATCGACGAATGCAACAAAGAAAGTGGTCTTTCTATTCAACTTTTGGTAAATGAGCCAAAGGCGTTTAAAACTTCTATTATGAACTATGGCAAAATCAAAAATGCTAAAAACTATATCGCTCTGGTTGGAAAGAAAAACGAAAAAGACCTCGACGAAAAAGTTGGTTATTTTGGCGAGCGTGTTGTTTTGAAGGCGCAAGAACTCGGGCTTAATACTTGTTGGGTTGCACTCACTTACAACAAAGGTGGGGTTCAAGCAAAAGTTGCTGACGACGAAAAACTTGTATGCGTAATTTCTCTTGGTTATGGCGAAACCCAAGGTGTGGTGAGAAAGAGTAAAACACCAGAAAAGGTTTCAAATATTCAAGAGGGTGACCCTGAATGGTTTAAGACCGGTGTTGAAATGGCTCTTCTTGCACCAACTGCAATAAACCAACAACAGTTTTATATTGAAAGAGAAGAAAACAAAGTTTCTATTGAGTCAAAAATTGGTTTTTATGCAAAGATTGACTTAGGAATTGTCAAGCTTCATTTTGAACTAGGTGCTGGCAAAGACAATTTTGAATGGAAATAAAAAAGACTTGGGGTTTTCCCAAGTCTTTTATTTTACAAATGAATTAAATACAGTTTTGTCCCCGATTTTTCCTGACACAAATTCGCCAGCCTCTGTTTTAGAAGTTAAAACTTCAATCTCATCACCAAACAAACACTCATTTATAAAATTAATTTCAAAATGAGTTATTTCTTTATTTTCTGCAGCGTTTAAAACAAGCGATGCGTAGTTTGTGTTATTCATATGTTTGTTGTGGTCAAGGTCACTGAACTTAACGTTATGAACAAAAGAAATCTGCTGTGCATCTGTTGGAACTGAAACCTTGTCAAATCGTTCTTTATAATTTTTATCAGGACAAATTTCGCCGATATAGTTCACGTTTTCAGTGCGTTGAAGTTTTCTTTCCACGGTGTCAATAACACACCATTTTGAAGTCGCAATAACGAGAACTTCACCGTCTTCGCTCAAAATTTTCATATCTCTGTCAAAATCAATTCTGCCTTTTTCGTGTGGCCAGGTTTGAACAATAACGGTTTGTGTTGGTTTTGGCATTTTTAAAATATCAAATTTCACACGACTTAAGACCCAGTATAGATTTTTTTCAACCATTGTTTTAAACCCAACTCCAATGTCGTCGGCGTGACGAGCGGCAACATCTTGAAAAATGCTCAAAATCGACTTTGGTGAAAGATTGTCGTTTGCATCAAAATAACTATCAAAAAGGGTTATTTTGGTTTCATATTTCATTATCATAATAGTTTCCTCTACAAAAAATATTATATCATTTAAAACTAAAATTTTAAAATAGAAAAATGACACAATTTATGTGTAAACAAAAAACTTGGAGGTGTCTCCAAGTTTTATTTTTTGTCGTTTTTGTGAGCCTCTTTATATCTGTTCATACAAATTTTGATTGCGTCTCTTGCATATTGGCTGTCATAGAATTTACTGATTTTTGTCTTTTTGTTTTCAAGGTCTTTATACACTCTCAAAAAGTGCATAAGTTCTTCGATGATGTGTGGAGGCATATCAGTGATTTCCTCGTAACTGCTATATGTTGGGTCACCAGTTGGAACGGCAATAAGTTTTGTGTCAATTTGGTCATTGTCAATCATATCAATGGCACCGATTGCTTTACATTCAACCAAACACATTGGGTGAATTTCTTCTGAACAATAAACAAAAACGTCCAAAGGGTCGTCATCTTCACTAAGTGTAAGTGGCACAAAGCCATAGTTTGCAGGATAGTGTGTTGATGTGTATAAAATTCTGTCAAGCATCAACAAACCGGTTTCCTTGTCAATTTCATATTTACCCTTGCTGTTTTTGCAGATTTCAATAACCGCCATAAATTTGTCTTCTTTAATTCTTTCTGGATTAATATCGTGTAATATATTCATATTTTCACCTCGCTTGCACAAGAGTATACCATAAAAAAACTCCTTTGGCAAGCGCCAAGGAGCGAGGTTAATATTTATCAATTTGTTCTTGTAAAATTTTTTGAAGTTCAGGGAGTTGTTTTCCAAGTATGTCACAAATCATTTGTGCTTCTTGCTTATAACTCTCTTGTTTTTCTTCCGTCCAACTTGGAACACGGTCACGAAGATTGAAAAAACGGTCTGCCATTTTCACTATCGCTATCTCTTTTGGTTCTCTCAAAATTCTATTTAAACTGTCGTGCATTTGGTCTTGTTTTTCAATGTATTTGTTTTTAGTAAGAGCCCTAACCCCATCAGCAATTTTCTTTCCAAAAACGGATTCAATTTCGGCGTGAGAGGCTTCAGTGTCCTCAAGTGTGTCGTGAAGAATCGCAGAGCATATCAAAAGGTCATAGTCAACGTTTTTCACAAG
This sequence comes from Clostridiales bacterium, assembly GCA_015055905.1. Taxonomy (GTDB): domain Bacteria; phylum Bacillota; class Clostridia; order Christensenellales; family UBA1242; genus RGIG1681. The sequence continues at coordinate 25,131 of SVHI01000010.1, forward strand.
GCTTGCAAAGTTGATTGCCTCAAGAGCCACGCCAAAGTAGTGTGCAGAATAAGGCATATTTTCAGGGTGTGTCATTGTTTGACCAAGATGATGTTTGTTTGCAAAGAATATCGCTTCAGTTACGAGATTTGAGTTCCACATAAGCCCTCCATATGATATCATTATATTATTTTATAAATAACAAGTAAAGCAATAAAAAGGCGATAAATCTCAAAAAATGCACGAAAAATCACAAATAAAGTTTTGATTATGCGTTTTTGTGTGATAATATAAGTGTATAAATTAAGTTTTAAGGGAAACGCTTATGTTGAAATTAACAAAAGAAATGCTCACCACTGAAGAAATGTTTAATCTTTTAGGCGAAATTATTAAAGATGAATATATGCCAAACACTTTCGAGGAGTTTGTTAAAGGGTTTGAAGAGTCTAGATTTTCAAGACACGAGGCACCTTATGATATAACCGAAGTTCCATTTGCATATGCAAAAGAGGGTGAAGATGGTGCGCAATCATTATATTTAACGCTTTTATTTTTGCCTTATGGTATTGCGTGGTTTAGAGGTTCTTCACGCGATAAACTTAAAGACACCAGACTTGCTGCTCGTGATTATTTTTCAATGAAATATCAAAAACTTTTGGGCGACAAATGCACTGACGCAGAATATTTTGATTATTTAGAGAGAAAAAATAAACATTGTCTTGATTTATTTTTACAATCTACAAAAGAAAATAAACCAAAATTTAAACTCTTTGATTTTGAGGCAAAAAAAGCCTACAAAAAAGAGGTTAAAAAAGAATATAATGAACTAAAAGTTGTTCACGAAAAACATCTTGAATATATTAAGTCAAAAAAGGAAGAACTGTCAAAATAAAAACAAGCCTAAAATTAGGCTTGTTTTTTGTTATTCGATTGGTTGAAGAGGTAAGTCGTCAGGGCTATAAACTCCGCCTTCGCCAAGTTCAATGTCTATAGATGTTTTTAGATATTCATCATAATCTTTTTGTGTGCCAACAAAGGTTGGGTCTTGGTTTGGGATAATATACATTGAAAGATAGTTCCAAGGGTTTGAATCTGGTTGGTTCATAACAATAAAATCTGTTGCGGTGAGTTTATACTCAATAACAATAGGTTCTTTTGTTTCTTTGTGTGAGCACTTAATTATGGCTTTAAAATCCTCATTTAGTTGGCTAAGTTCGGCCTCTTGAACATCGATAACTCCAAAACCAGCTTCGCTTGTCATTGTTTGACAAAGTTCTTTGTTGAACTGAATAGTTTCAATTCCTGCATACAAAAACGCTCCTCCAAAAACCACAGTGCCAACAATTCCTGCCAAAATAGCTTCTTTTTCTCTTCTTGTTAAAAACATAAATTACTCCTTTGAAACTTATGTTTTTGAGAAAATAAAAAACAAGGCTTCCTAAATTTTATTTAGAAAGTCTTGTTATGTAATAAATACACATTGCAATGCGGAACTATTGTTCGAGATGACGCATTGTAAACGAGAACTACTCCCTTTCTACATTGTAGATTTTACACTAAAGGAGTGAATTTGTCAATATTAAAAATTTTATCTAGAGTCATTTACTCTACCAACGATTTCATTTTTAATATTATCATTGTTTGATGTGTTTTGTGTTTGGTTGTTGTCTGTAACGACAACTTCGGTTGCTGTATTGTTTGCTTGAGTTGATACAGTTTGTGGTGTTCCATAAATAACGTCGATAGATAAACAACCAATAACTTGACCAGCATCGCGTGCTGCGTTTACTGTGCTATTAGCAACTGTGCAATTTGAAACAGAACTATCTTCTGTTAAAAGATTTCCAATATAACCAACAACAACGCCTGCTTTATCGCCACTCTCATCTTCGTCTAGATAAACACAAGATACATTAGCGTTTTTAACTTCGATGTTTTCAAGTGTTGTTCCTCTAGAACTTCCAACAGCGGCAGCAACAAAGTGGTTGCCAGATACTTCGGCGGTGTCAATTTTTATATTTTTGATTGTAGCACCAAGAACAGAGCCAAATAAACCAATACCTGTTGACGCATCTTCGTTTGCGGCACCGCCAACAAATGTTGTAATTTTTAAATTGCTAATAGTATGATTTTGTCCATCAAAAACGCCTTTAAATACTGCACTGTTTGAATCGACATTACCATAAATGTCGGCACCACCACCAAAACCAATAGGTGTCCATTCAATGTTTTTGAGGTTGATATCGCACGCAAGTTTAATTGTTTTTCCTGCATAGTTTGTGCCTTCGTTTACAGATGCTGCAAGACCTGCAAGTTCTTCGGCTGTTGAAATAGTGATAACCCCAGTTTCTTCTGCAGGAACGTCTGCAGCTGTGCCATCCCAAATATTATAGGTTGCTGTTTCTCTCTCGTATGAACAGGTGTTGCAGATAGTGTCGCTTTCATTGTCATAAACGTGTTCGCCGTAACTAGAGGTTTCGTCGGTGTGGTCACAGGTTGCTTTGTGCCAATGATGTGTTGCGTTTGTTGACCAGTCTTCGCTATAAGTGTGGGTGTGTCCGCACGCTACAAAACTTAAAGCAAATGGCAAGGTTAAACAAAGAGCAATAGTTTTGAATACTTTTTTCATTATTTATCTCCTTATAATTAATTACGAGAATTACTCGTATTAAGTTTATTATATACGAGTGTTTCTCGTATGTCAAATAATGAACGAATATTTTTCGTATAATATAAATATGACAATAGGTGAAATTATTAGAAGTCTTAGAATAGAAAATAAAATGACGCAAACAGATTTGGCGTCACATCTTTTTATTAGTCAAGATACAATTTCATTATGGGAGAGAAATAAAAGTTTGCCAGATGTAAAGTCTGTTATAAAAATGGCGGCTCTTTTTGAGGTTACCACAGACTATATCTTAGGCGTTGAAAAATAACATAGGTTCTGCCTATGTTTTTTATTTTATTTTGATTTTCTATTTATTTTTTATAAAGTTTCTATTATAATAGTTTATGTAGAGGGTGAGGCGTTGTTTTGCCTCAAGAAAGGAAAAATGGAAAGAAAATTAAATGAAGAAATAATTAAAGAAAAAACGCAAAAAATAGAAGAAAGTATTCGAAAAAAGTTCCATAAAGACATTTTTAGCAAATTTGCTAAGGCAATTAATGAATACGACCTTATTCAACCAGGGGATAGAATTGCGGTTTGTATTTCTGGTGGAAAAGATTCAATGCTTATGGCAAAACTTTTTCAAGAACTTAAACGACATAATAAATTTGAGTTTGAAATCAAATTTTTGGTTATGAACCCAGGTTACAACCAAGCAAATCAAGAACTTATCGAATATAACTCAAAACTAATGAATATTCCTATCACGGTTTTTGAAAGTGACATCTTTGATAATGTTGTAAATATTGAAAAGTCGCCTTGTTACATTTGTGCGAGAATGAGAAGAGGTCATCTTTACAACAAAGCAAAAGAAATGGGTTGCAATAAAATTGCTCTTGGTCATCACTATGATGATGTTATCGAAACAATTTTAATGGGTATGCTTTATGGTGCGCAAGTTCAAACAATGATGCCAAAACTTCATAGTGAAAATTTTGAGGGAATGGAACTCATTAGACCAATGTATTTGATTCGTGAAAAAGATATTAAGCACTGGAGGGATTACAACGAACTTGAATTTTTGCAATGTGCTTGCAAATTTACTGAAGGTGTGAAAGAAGACAAGATTGGTTCAGCGAGGTTAAAGGTTAGAAATTTAATTGCTGAACTTGCAAGCGTCGACCCTCAAATAGAAGGCAACATTTTCAAGAGTGTTGAAAACGTTAACTTATCAACAGTTATTGCTTATAAAGATAAGGAAGGGAATAGACATAATTTTAAAGATGAATATTAAAATAAAAAGCCTAGCATATTGCTAGGTTTTTTATTTGAGCAATTAATTCTTGCTCATCACATAATAACTGCCCTCGTGTTGAGTGGCGGGAAATCTGTCTCCTTTTTCAAGATAAAGTGTTCCACCGTCGTTTTCATTTTTATCAAGTGCACGATAGTTTCCAGATTTTGGAACAATTTCACCAGGTCTATATTTTTCCATTATATTCCTCCTTTGTTTAGTGTGTGAAATAAATGAAAAAATATTTATGTTATTTTAATAAATTTAATTTTTTTGATAAAAATAAAATAATTTTATTTTCAAACTCTGTTTTTACTAAGAATTGAATTAAATTAGATTTTAACTCTAAATTGTATAATTTATATTTATTTGTTAGAAAAAATACATTTTTCATAATTATTTTTAATTTATCATCATTGTCGTAAATAATTGAAATTAGCGAAAGGTTGGAAAATTTTGAAATTGAAACAATATTTGATTCAATAGAACTTATGATTGTCCCTTTTTTGTTTGGCGCAGAAGCGGATTTTGAAATTATTTCAATGTTTTTATTTTTTGCGATTGTGGCTGCTCTTGAGTCGATAACTTTTGCACCGTTGCCACTCATAAGTTGCATAGTTTTAAAACTAATTTGTTTTGCTGTTTTAAACGGGAGAATGTTGGGGTCACCCAAACAAACTCCTTCATAGTTTGAGTATATTTCAACGGGACAGTTAAATATTGAGCCAATAGCAAGAGCGGTTGTGTCTGAGCCGCCACGCCCCAGAGTTGTTATGTCGCCATTTTCGTTTATGCCTTGAAACCCCGCAACAACCGCAATGACATTTTTATATAAACAATCTTCAAGAGGAGTTTTGTTTATAGATTCAATCTTGCTGTTTTGATGTGGTCCACTTGTTTTTATTTCAAGGGAGTTTGAATTAAAACTCCTTGCTGGCACGCCCATAGACTCAAGCATCATTGCAATAAGTGAAACAGATTCATTTTCGCCAAGCGATAACAACAAATCAAGTTCGCGAGGGTTTGGTTTTTCACCGCCAAAAGTTGTTGCTTTTTCTATTAAGGTGTTTGTGGTGTTTCCCATAGCACTGGCAACAATTATCAACTGTTTTTCTTTTTTATATATTTTTTTAATATATTTGCATATTTTTTGCGTTTTTTCTTTTGTTTCTAAACTCATTCCACCAAACTTCATTATTCTCATATAATATGTTATGAATATTAATTTATTTTAGTTCATATATTTTATTGGTTTTGGAGGGATTATGAAAAAGTTGGCGATTATTGGGGCGAGTGGTTTGGTTGGACAAACTATTCTTGATGTTTTGTTTGAGGAAAATTTAATGAACGAGTTTGATATTACTTTAGTGGTTTCAAACAAATCTTTGGGTAAACAAGTGATGTATGGAAATAAAATTTTTAGATATGTTCTTTTAAATGAAAGACTTTTGCAACAAAACTTTGATTATGCAATATTTTCATCTGGTGACGAAGTCAGCAAGGAGTGGGTTCCAAAGTTCGTTGAAAGGGGTTCTATTGTGATTGATAATTCAAACGCGTTTAGGCGAGAAAAAACCATTCCGCTAGTAGTTCCTGAAATTAATTTTAATTCAATCAAATATAACGATAAAATTATTTCAAACCCTAATTGCTCAACAATTCAACTTATTGTTGTGCTAGAAAAGCTGCTCAAATTATCAAAAATGAAAGATGTGGTTGTTAGTTCTTATCAGTCAGTTAGTGGTGCGGGGAAAGAGGCACTTTTAGACTTGAAAAACAAAACAAACAATTATTTTGATGTTAGCATTTATTGCAACATCATTCCTCAGATTGGTAGTGTGTTAGAAAATGGGTTTTGTACAGAAGAAGACAAAATTATGTTTGAGACAAAGAAAATCTTGAGTGAGAAATTAAACATAGTTGCAACGACTGTCAGGGTTCCTATTCCTTATTGTCACGGGGAAAGTGTTTATGTTAGATTTGAAAAAGAGGTTGATTTTAATAAAGTTAAAGATGTTATAAAGTGTGATTATATTGACGTTTGTGATGAGTTGATTTATCCCGAAGACTGTGTGAAGTCAAATAAAACCTATGTTTTTAGGCTCAGGAAAGTTTCAAATAAAGAAATAATGTTTTTTGTTCTAGCAAACAATTTAAGGCGCGGTGCAGCATACAACGCAGTCGAAATTCTAAGAAAATTAATCGAAAATAATTAGAAATTACAAAAAATTTGAAAATATAACACAATACAACATTTTGAATTATAATTAGGCTAAGCGGTTCATATTCTTTTTAGTATGATTGAGTGGTGAAAAAAGAAACCATACAAAGAATCTTAAAAGAATGTGGACTGTTTTTGTTGCAAATTGTTTTTGCAAGAGTTTGTGTTTTTAAATTTTCATTTTCAATAGCCTTTCCTTTTGCCATTGTTAGATTGTTTAATGGTTCAAGTTTGGTGCTTGTTGCGGCTGAATATGCTGTGGCGGGGTTAATACATAATTTTAGTTTTTCCGGGCTGCTCTGTGTTGGATATGAAATAGTTGTTCTTTCGCTTTATTATTTTTCGCTAGAGTTTTTTAAGATTAAAAGAAAAAATTTAATGCTAATAATATTCTTGCTTTTGTCTAGGGCACTTAGTTTATATCAGTCATTGTTTGATAGTGTTGCAATTATGAAACTTTCAGTTTCATTTATTATTGAATTGTTTGCTTTGTTTTATTTTAGGAAATTATATGAGGTTTATAGAAAGAAGTTTGTTTTTTACAAGCTAAGTAGGCTTGATTCAATTTTGTTTTCTTCTTTTTTGATGTTGTTTTTCTTAGGATTGTTTAGTTTGAAAGGAATTAACTTTTATGTGACCTTGATTTTATCAATAACAATGATTATATTTTTATGCAAAGTTTTGCCAACTGAAAAATGCTTGTTTGTTTCTTTGGTGATTCTGCTTAGTTGCGGGCTTGTTTTACAAGAATTAAAACTTATTTTATTTGGAATTATTTTAATTTTAATAGGCATTAATTTTGCAGTGTTAAATAAATTTTTATACTTGTTCATAATGACGCTGGCACTTGCGTTGTGTGTTGTTATAAATGGTGATTTTAGCAGTGTTCTTGGCGTTGTTGGATTAATCATTCCGGTTTTTATATGCTTAATAATTCCATCAAAATTATATTTAAAATTAGCAAGGATTTTTAGAAACGATGAACATCACTTGATTTTTGATAATTTTCAAAATGAAAAAATTGAAGAAATCAGGCGAAAGCTTTTGTCAATGTCCAAGACCCTTTTCTCTATGAAAGAGAATTTTAAATATTTAATGGTTGGGAAAATAAATAGAAAATCTGCGGCAGAGGAACTGGCAAAAGATGTTTCAAAAAACTGTTGCGGGGTGTGCCCAAATTATAAAATTTGTTCGGTCTCAAATATTGATAGGCAAAAGGTTATTGCGGACAATTTGTATTATGCTTTTGAAAAGGGGAAACTTTATAATGAGGAACTTGGTGGAGGGATAAAATCTTATTGCACGAAAACCAATGTTCTGGTGAATGAAATTAATAAAATCACGCAGTTATTTTTGTCTTATGAAAAGAATATAAAAACGGAAGATGAAAGCAAGTTATTGATTGCTAGTGAACTAGAAAATTTCGCAAAAATATTCGAGAATTTTGCAAATAATACTCAAAAAACCTCAAAAATTAATAAAAATATGTCAATTTTAGCAAAAGAGACCTTGCTTAATGATATGATAGATATCCACGAAATATCTGTTATTGAGGGGAATGATAGGGTTGAGCAAATTATAATTGTTGCAGATAATGAACTGGTTTTAAAAAGAGAATTAATTGAATCTTTGAGGAAAATGTTTGGAAGAAGTTTAAAACTTTCTAAACTCACACATTTAGACCTTTCTGGTATGAGTCAAGCGGTATTTTCATTCGACGGTTTTCTTGATTGTAGGTTTTCGGTTGCTACTAATGCTAAAGAAAATATGAATGGGGATAATATATCCGTAGAAAAAATTGACGAGGGTAAATTTTTCGTGGCTATTGCTGACGGAATGGGTCACGGGCGAGGAGCAAACAAAATTTCAAAAATGGTTCTTGATTTAGTGAAGTCAATGTTTTGCGTTGGACTTGAGCCTTCTTTAATTATTGAGTCGGTTAATAAACTTTTAATACCTGTTGGGCTTGATAATTTTTCAACGCTGGATATTTGTGTTGTAGATTTGAATCTAAGACTTTGTTCGTTTATAAAACTTGGTTCTAGTGTATCGATTATTAAACACAAAATGACAAGCGAAGTTATTGAATGTAAAAGTTTGCCTGTTGGCATTGTTCAAAATATTAGACCAACTATTATTCAAAAAAGACTGAGTGAGGGTGATACAATATTTTTGGCGAGTGACGGGGTGGTTGATTCTTTTGGTGACGTTTCAAACTATAAAAACTTTATAAATGACTCGAAGGTTAATGACACTCAAGAATATATTAATTCAATTATTGATGATATTGTTTCCTCTAACCAAAAACATCGAGATGATATGAGCATAATCGCTATAAATTTATTGAAAAAAAACTGAAAATAGTTTAATATAAACTTGAGGATAAGTTTATGTTAGAATATTTAATTAAAGATGAAATTGTTGATGCTAGCGACAGGCTTGCTGTTGGTGTTAGTGGTGGTGCTGACTCAATGGTTTTGTTGTGGGCGCTTATTGATAAACAAAAACAGATGGGATTCTATTTTGAGGTTATTAATATTAATCATCATATTCGAGGAACTGAAAGTGATGCCGATTCAATGTTTGTTGAAGAGTTTTGCAAAAAACGCAAAATTCCTTATAAAATTGTTGATGTTGATGTGTTAAAACTTAAAAATGATGAAAAAATGAGCGTTGAAGAGGCTGCCAGACTTGCTAGATTTGACGCCTTTAGAAAGGTGATGAAACAAGAAAAATTAAACAAATTATTCTTGGCGCATCATAAAAATGACCAGGCTGAAACTATTTTAATGAACATTTTAAGAGGTTCGGGAATTGGCGGCGGTGCAGGTATTAAAAACACAAATGAAATTGTTAGACCGCTTTTAAATTATAAAAAAGAAGAAATTTTGAAAATTGCAAAAGAGCACGGAATTGACTTTGTTGAAGACTCAACAAACAAAGACAATGTGCACTCAAGAAACTTTTTAAGAAATGTTATTTTGCCGCAGATTGAACAGGTGTATCCTTCAGCTGTCGACGCAATTTGTGCGTTTGGTGAAAGATGTGCAGAAATGAATGAGTTTATTGTTTCGTTAGTGAGTGATGAATTTATTGAATCAACAGACGGAGCTGTGCTTGTTAAAGAACCTGTTTCTGGGTTTAATAAAATGCTTGTTCGTGAATATTTCAAAAAAGCATTTGAAACGCTTGGCGTTTTTGCGGATATTGAATCAAAGCATTACTTATTGTGTTATGAACTTTTTAGTGCTGAAGTGAATAAAGAAGTTTCACTTCCTCACGATGTGGTTGCAAGACGCACTTATGGTGGAATTAAAATTACAAAAAGAAAAGATTTGGAATTTAATTTAAACGAATATGAATTCATTAAAAACGGAACAATTCAGTTTGGAACAGATTATGTGATTAAGACAGAAGTTGTGAAGGGTCACAGCGTTGAGTATGAAGACGGAGTTTTGTTTGTGGACCTTACAAAAGTATCGACAAATGCTGTCTGGAGAACAAGAAGGCTTGGTGACAAATTTGCAAAGTTTGGAACGGGCTCAAAAAAACTTAATGATTATTTCACAAACCAAAAAGTTGAAGTGGAGGTTAGGGATACTATTCCTCTTCTTGTTACAGGCGAGCAGGTTTTGGTGGTGCTTGGCGATGACATTAGCGAAAATGTTAAAATTGATGCAAGCACCGATGAAATTGTTAAAATCACATTTGAGAAGATATGATTTCATTGACAAAACATTGAAATCTAAACTATACTAAAGATAGGAGAATAATAATGTTTGGAATTGGAAAAGGATTTAGCATTTTTAAACTGATTGGTTTTGTTCTTGTTGGAATCGTTGTTTTATTCCTCGTTTTCAAAGCATCAATTAGTGGAAGTATAGTTTAAAATGAACAAAAGAACATCAGGGATTTTTGCAAAAGTTGCAATCTTGCTTAGTATAGTTATAGCCATTTTTACAGGTGGCTATTTTTTCCTTGATAAAGCAATTGTTCCAAAATATTTTGGTCAGTATGGAATTAACGGAATAAAGGACCTTGTTGGTGTTGTATCTTCTCTATACGGAACTCCAGATGAGTCAAAGTTTGTTACTAATGCATATACCCAAGCAGACTTTACTAGTGCAATAACAAAGCTTCAATCGGCGAATTACTTGATTGCTAGCGACGGAACTGTTTTAGAAGAAGAAGGTAGAGATTTTTGTGGTGACGGTTCAGTTAAAATGACCGATAGAGAGTTTGCTGCAATTTGCGATAAACTTTTGCAAGACAATATTTTAGTTGACGCTCTTCCAGACCTTAACTACTTAAACATTGTTAATATTTCATTAAAACAAGTTGTGTTTGTGGTTGATGAAACATCTTTTGATGAAACTACTGAAACCTATACAAAAGCAAACATTAGTTTTATTGCAAAGATTGATACAAGCGGAATTAGAGAGCAAATTGCGGTGCAAATGAAAACACCAATTTACTTGCTGAAAATGATTATTCCAGATTATATTTATTTTGGCGTTGAATATGATGTCGATTTAACAAAGACTGGCGAGGAACGCATTATTGGTGGTTCAGTTGGAATTAATAGTAAATCGGCAAAACAAAGCGAAATTGTTGTTAACTTGCTTATTGATTTTATCTTCCCAGCGGAAGCAAATATGACAATCGAAAAGTTTACGGTTGACCTCGGTGAAGTGGTTTTGGCTGGAATTGACTTCTTTGGTGAGTTTAAGTTTATAAATAACCTTGGTGTAAAACAAAACCAGGCAGGAATTTGGATACAATAAAAAAGAGATGGCTAGTCCATCTCTTTTTCTTTTATAAATAGTTTGCAGATTTCAACAGCGGGAATAATGGCGATGCTTGTTACTCCAACATAAAGCCACTGCCACTTGTCTAGAGTTGTTAGTGAAAAGATATCTGCAAAGAACGGTAAGAAGTATATTCCAAGAATTAATGAAAATAAGAATATAAAACTTAGGTTAAAGAATTTGTTGTTGAAAATATTTGTTCTAAAAATACTTCTTTCAGTTTTACAATTAATTGCGTGAATGATTTGCATCAAACAAATGGTCATAAACGACATTGTGCTTGCGACTTCGTTCCCATATTTGTGGTTGGCTATAACAAACATCACTAAAACAACAAGAGTTTGAATAAACCCTTCAAGAAGGATACTTGTTCCTGTGTTTCCCGAAAGGAGTGTTTTGTTTGGGTTTCTTGGTGGCTTATTCATAATGTCTTTTTCTGGAGGCTCAATGCCAAGAGCAAACGCGGGAAGAGAATCTGTCACGAGATTTATGAAGAGGATTTGCGCGGGCAATAAAAATATTGCGTTTGGAATTACGAGAGATGTTACGAACAACCCAAGAACTTCAACTAGGTTAGTTGAAATCAAAAACAAAATGGTTTTGGTGATATTGTTGTAGATTCCTCGACCTTCTTTTATTGCTGAAACAATAGTTGAGAAATTGTCGTCTGCAATAATAATGTCTGCAGCCTCTTTGGTGACATCTGTTCCTGTGATGCCCATACACAGACCAATGTTTGCGTTTTTGATACTTGGTGCGTCGTTGATTCCGTCGCCAGTCATTGCAACGACATTGCCTTTGTGTTTTAGTGCTTTAACTATTCGAAGTTTGTGTTCTGGGGTAACCCTTGCAAACACTGAATAATTATCAATAACATCGAGGAGTTCTTTGTCGCTTAATTTATCTAAACTTGAACCAAGAACTGATTCATTTTTATTTTTTGCAATACCAACTTCTTTTGCAATAGCAAAGGCTGTTGAAAGGTGGTCACCAGTAATCATAACCACTTTGAGACCAGCCTTTTTGCAAAGTTTTATTGACTTATAAACCTCAGGTCTTGGTGGGTCAATTATTCCAAGAAACCCACTAAATGTGAGGTTGTTATCTTGGTTGTTTTCGCATTGTGCGAAGGCGATAACCCTTTCGCCAAGGGCGCAAATTTTCTCGTTTTCGGTTAGTATTTTGCTTTTAATTTGTTCGGTTAGCGGAACGACTTTGCCGTCTTGATAAATGTGTGAACATTTTGGAAGAATATAATCAATAGCACCTTTGAAAAATGTCCTTTCGGTCGTGTTGATTTTGCAAGTTATACTCATAAATTTTCTAGAGGAATTAAACTCTATTTCATTGATTTTGACAAAATCTTCCTTGCTCTTCCAAAGAGGGTAGTTTTGAGAGATTAAATAATTTGCAATGGCGGTTTCGGTTGCATCTGCATTGATTTGACCATCGCTAGATTTTGTTATGTTATTGCAAAGAGCAAGTCCCAAATAAAAGTCGGGATTAAGATTTTGAGAAAAGTCTTTTTCAGTAAACGTTTTCATTGACGAAAAGACGTGTTTGACAGACATTTTGTTTTGAGTTATTGTTCCTGTTTTGTCTGTGCAAATGGTGGTACAACAGCCGAGCGTTTCAACGGAACTCAAGCGTTTTACTATTGCGTTTTGTTTAGCGAGTTTTTGAACACCCAAAGCCATAATTATTGTGATGACCGCAGGTAGGCTTTCAGGAATTGCGGCGACTGCCAGAGCCACGGCAGTTAAAAGAGCGTCTAGAAAAGTTACGCTTTTGTTAAAAATGAGTTGTGCTGCGAACACAACGGCAACAATCACTAAAACAACAATCGAAATAACTTTTCCTATTTTGTCAATATTCTTTTCAAGTGGCGTTTTTTCTTTTTTTGAAGACTTTAAAATTTTGGCAATCTTGCCAAGTTCAGTCTTTTTGCCTGTTGCAACAACAATTCCTATAGCTTTGCCAGAAGTTGCGGTGGTGCCAGAAAAACACATATTTTCTTGAGCGGAAATCTCGAGACTATTTTGAAACAAGAGTTTATTTGATTTTTGAACAGACTGGTTTTCACCAGTGAGTGAACTTTCGTCACATTTAAAATTTGAGCACTCAATAATTCTTATATCTGCGGGAATATAGTCGCCCGCTTTAAGTGATATTATGTCGCCAGCAACGATATCGCTTAGTTTAGTTTTTTGAAAGGAACCATCTCTTTTTATAAGGCTAAGAGGCACGGTCTTTTGTGCAAGAGCAGCGAGAGCATTTTCGGCTTTTTGTTCTTGAATCACACCAACAAATGAGTTAATAATCACAATAACAAAAATTAAAACGCCTTCCAACAAATTTTCAGTGTCTTTATGAATTATTGCCATTGTGCAAGATATGACTGCAGATAAGATTAAAATGATAATCATTAAATTTTTAAACTGCATCAAAAACTTAACAAAAAAACTAACACGCTTTTGTTTTTCAGTTTCGTTTGAACCAAATTTTTCGCGGTTTAGGTTCACGTTAGACGATTTTAAACCATCAATGCAAGAGTCAAACTCTTTATAGATGTTTGATATATCTTTATTAAAATAAGCCAAAACAACTCCTTATCATAATAAGATATATTTTTTGAAAAAGAAAAAAATGCAAAACAAATTGCATTTTATTCATCTATACTAGATTTAATGTATGATTTTGAAGATTCTGAAATAAAGAATCTTTTTTCTTCCGAAAGTTGAATTGTGTTTGCGGCTTTCATTTTAAGTTTTTCAATAATGCCTTGTTCGTATAGCGAGATTGTTCTATCAGTTCCAACAATAATGTGGTCAAGGACATCAATGTTGTTTAGAATACAACTGCAAACAAGAGAATAAGTGAATTTGCAGTCTTGGTCAGACATTATGGCTTTGCCGCAAGGGTGATTGTGCGAAACAATAATTCTATCACATTTGTTTTCGATTGCGACTTGAGTGATGTTTCGAATTTGAACATTAACTTCGCCAGCGGTTCCGCTGTTGATTAAAACAGATTTCTTGAGTTTGTTGCTTTTGGTTAAGCAGAAAACATAAAATTGTTCAACTTCGATATGAGCAAAATATTTTGAAGCAAACTCTTTACCTTTTGAGGTTGAGTCAATGACATCTTCTTCGTCTGGGCGGCTGCAATAGTTTAACATTGAACCAACAAACTTAATTAGAGTTGCAGAGTTTTCTTTAATGCCAGAGACCTTCATAAGGTCACTAATATTTGCCGCAAAGACATTTTTAATAGAACCAAATTCTGCCAAAAGTTTATGAGCGATTGGATTTGTGTCTTTTTGAGGTATTGAATAGAAAAGCAAAAGTTCTAGTTTTTGAATGTCGGTGAGCGCATCAATGCCATTTGACATAAACTGATTTTTGAGCCTAGACCTGTGGTCTTTGTGAATATTTGAATCTGCTTTCTTTTTAGGTGTTGGTTTTGATGTAGTGGTAGGTTTTGTGTTTCTTAATTCCATAAATTTTTCCTAAGTGAATATTTATACTTACATTATAGATATAATTTGTCTCAAAATCTATTAATTTCAAATCTTTTTTATAATATAATTGCATATTTGTTCTTGGGCGATTATAATTATTCTATGTGGTTTTATAGCCCTTATTAAAGGAGAAAAAATGTTAAAACAATTAAAACATCTTACTAAAAAAGATTGGATATTTGCTTTGATTATTGCAGCATTTGTTGTTTGTGATGTTTACTGCGAACTAAGAATTCCAGAATATATGCAACAAATTGTTATAACAATCAAGAGTGGTGGAACAGTAAACGATATTTTGGCGAATGGTGCAAAAATGTTGATGTTTGCAGTTTTCGCGATTCTTTCGGTTATTATTGCAAAGTTCTTTTCATCAAGAGTTGCGATTGGTCTTGGGAAAAAATTGCGTTCAAAAATCTACAACAAGGTTATTGATTTCTCAGACGCAGAGATAAAAAAATTCTCAACATCAAGTTTAATTAACAGAACAACAAATGACGTTGTTCAAGTTCAAAGCATTGTTGCTATGGGTCTTACACTTTTGGTTAAGGCTCCTGTGATGGCGGTTATGGCAATTATCAAAATCGTTAACACAAATCTTGCTTGGACACTTGCTACTGCTATTGCGGTTGGAATGATTTTTATCACACTATTAATCATCACATTTGTTGCTATTCCAAAATTTAAAAAGATTCAAACATTAACGGATAATCTCAACAAAATTACTCGTGAGAATTTAACGGGAACAAGAGTTGTTCGTGCGTTTAATGCAGAAGATTATCAACAATCTAAGTTTGAAAAAGCAAATGAAGAAATAACTGACAACCATTTATTTATTTCAAAAACAATGTCACTCATTGACCCAACAATGACAATCGTTATGAATGGGTTGCCTCTTGCAGTTTATATTATTGGTGCGATTTTGATTTATAATGCGGGAATGTTTGAAAAACTTTCAATTCTTGCTAATATGACAGTGTTTGGCTCATATTCAATTCAAGTTATTATGAGTTTCATTGCACTTATTATGATTTTTATGCAGTTACCTCGTGCACAAGTTTCTGCAAGACGTATTAATGAAGTTTTAGAAACAAAAAGCACTATTGAAGACGGAAAGGGAACAGACAAACCTATCAAAACAGGCGAGATTCAATTTGTTAATGTTGGATTTAAATATCCAGAAGCTGAAGAATATGTTTTGCACGATATCAACTTCAAAGTAAAACAAGGCGAAGTTGTTGCTTTCATCGGCTCAACAGGAAGCGGAAAGAGCACACTTATTAATCTCGTTCCAAGAATCTACGATGCGACCGAAGGACAAGTTATTGTTGACGGTGTGAATGTTAAAGATTATACCGTTGAACAACTTAACGACAAGATTGGATACATTTCACAAAAAGCAATTTTGTTTTCAGGAACTGTTAAGTCAAATGTGACTATGGGTCTCAAAAATGGCGAGAAGCCAACAGATGAAGACGTTAAAAATGCACTCGATATTGCACAGGCAAAGTTTGTTTATAAACTTGATGGCGGGGTTGAAGCAAGAATTGACCAAGGTGGAAAAAATGTTTCAGGTGGTCAAAAACAAAGAATTTCGATTGCTAGAGCACTTGCAAGAAAACCTGAAATTTTGATTTTCGATGATAGTTTTTCTGCGCTTGATTACAAGACAGACAAGGCACTCCGTGAGGCTCTTAAAACAAAGGCAGAAGGAACAACTTGTTTGATTGTTGCACAGCGTATTGGAACAATCAAGAACGCGGACAAAATTATTGTTCTTGACAAGGGGGCAGTTGTTGGCGAAGGAAAACACGACGAACTTATGAAAAATTGTTCAATCTACAAAGAGATTGCTCTTTCACAACTTAGTAAGGAGGAACTCAAAAATGCCTAGAATGAATAATAAATTTCCAGCAAACTTCGGTAAACCACAAAACACAAAAAAGGCAATTGCTAGACTCTTTAAATATCTTAAAGTGTTTATGCCGCTAATCATTATTTCAACAATTTTGATTATTGCAAACACAGTGTTTAGAATTATTGGGCCAAATCAACTTGCGAAACTTACAACAATCTTAGAAAAGAGTGTTCCTCAATTTAGCAATGGAATATTGGTTTCTCCAGGAACTCCGTTTGAAATTTCTAGGGTTTGGGAAATTGCGGGAATCTTAATTGTTTTATATGCGTTTGGTGCAGTTTTTAGTTACATTGCAAACGTTATGATTGCAAAGGTTTGTTTTAAGGCAAGCCAAAAACTTAGAACAGATATCTCAAATAAAATCAATAATCTTCCGCTTAAAAAATTAGATAGAACTCCACACGGAGACATCTTGAGCACAGTTATCAACGACGTTGACCTTGTTGGTCAAACACTCCATCATAGCGTTTCAACACTCGTTGGTTCAATCGTTTTGTTCTTTGGTTCACTCTTTATGATGTTTATCACAAATTGGCTTATGGCACTCGCTGCGATTTGCACAACACTTCTTGGTTTTTCGGTGATGCTTATCATTATCAAAAACTCACAAAAATATTTCATTAGACAACAAAGACAACTTGGTGAACTTAATGGTGTTATTGAAGAATCTTATTCAGGTCAAACAGTAATCAAGACCTACAATGCAAAAGAAGAGTTTAAGGAAAAATTTGAAAAACTTAATGAACAACTTTATGTTAGCGGTTGGAAATCACAATTTATTTCAGGAACAATGAATCCTGTTATGAACTTTGTTGGCAACCTTAGTTACGTTGTGGTTTGTATTATTGGTTCAATCTTGTTTATTAAGGGCGAGATTGGTTTTGGTGTAATCACTGCATTTATGATTTATGTTAGATTATTCACAAATCCACTTAACCAAATTTCACAAGCAATGACCAGTATTCAGTCTGCCGCTGCTGCGAGCGAAAGAATCTTTGATTTCTTGGACGAAGACGAACTTGAAGATGAATCACACAAAAATGTGAACATTCCAGAAATTAAAGGTAATGTTGATATTGAAAACGTTAAGTTTGGATATCTTAAAGATAAAGAAATCATTCACAATTTCTCAGCGAAAATCAAGGCTGGACAAAAAGTTGCTATTGTTGGACCAACAGGTGCAGGAAAAACGACTATTGTTAACCTTTTGATGAGGTTTTATGACGCAAATGACGGGGATATCAAAATTGATGGCATATCAATTTATGATATGAAACGCAGTCAGGTTAGAGACATTTTTGCAATGGTGTTGCAAGACACTTGGCTCTTTGAAGGAACCATTCGTGAAAATCTTATTTATAACAAAGAAAATGTTACAACCGAAATGCTTGATGAGGCTTGCAAAGCGTGCGGTTTAGACCACTTTATCAAGACCCTTCCAAATGGCTATGACACAGTTCTTTCAGATGAAACAAGTGTGTCGGTTGGTCAAAAACAGCTTCTCACCATTGCCAGAGCAATGATTCAAAATGCGCCTATGCTTATTTTGGACGAAGCAACCAGCAATGTTGACACAAGAACAGAAGAAACCATTCAAATTGCGATGGATAAACTCACTGAAAACAGAACTAGTTTTGTTATTGCTCATAGACTTTCAACAATCAAAAATGCTGACAAAATTTTGGTTTTGAAAGATGGCGATGTTATTGAATCTGGAAACCATAAAGAACTTATTAAGAAAAATGGGTTCTATGCAGAACTTTATAACAGCCAATTCTCTCTAGAGGGAAGTGCTGTAATAGAATAAAGTATTACTTTGGTAATACTTTTTCTTTTGCAACTATTTGTCAATTTGAGTGGTATTTGGTTGCTCTAAATAAAAAAATAATATAAAATAATTGTATGGAAGAAGAATTTTCATCGGTTTGTAAAAATTGCGGAAGCGATTTATTTTTTAACCCAAAGACAGGTTGTTTGACTTGCAAATATTGTGAGTCTAATTTTTACTTGCCAAAAAAGAAAAAAGAGGCAGTTATTGTTAGACAATATACATCTGCATTTCACCCAAATATGCTAAATGCTAGTTTGAATTCATATAAATGTAATTCTTGCGGAAGAACATATTTTATGACCACAGAAGGCAGAAGCTCAAGATGTCCTGCGTGCGGAAATTCTTCAACTACACTTGTTGATGAACCAGGCTATTGTGCTGACGGAATCATTCCGTTTAAAATCACAAAAGCAGAGGCAGCACAAAAACTTGGTGAATATGTTGGTTCAAATAGCAAGATTCCAAAGGAACTCAAAAAGCTCGTCAAAGACCAAAAACTTATGGCGGTTTATATTCCTGTTTGGAACTTTTCATTCAATATGTTCGCAAGTTATTCTGCAACAGAAAATGTTTTGAAGAAAGATTCTTATGATATGTATTATTCTGTTCCAAATCCAATTTTTGGTGACAGAACAAAACGTATTAAATCCTTAGACCAATGCGCAACAGCGGGCGAAGATGAGTCATTCCTTGAACTTTTCGATGAGTATGACTATGCACAAATTATTCCTTATATTCCTGAATATGCTTGTGGTTGCAGAGTTGAGCCTGTGACAAAAGACATTCACGAATTTTATAGTGATATTGTTGGCGAAGCGGAAAAAGATTTCGAAAAACAAATCAAAAGAGAACTTTTGAAAAGAAAGAATGAAACCGTTAACATTAGTATTCAAACTAGAGCAAGAGATGTTTTCTTTAACTTTACTTATGTTCCTGTTTATGTTAATACATTTAAATATAGAAATAAACTTTATAAACTTTTTGTTAGTGGAACAAGTGGAAAAGTTGTTGGAAAAACTCCAGTGTCAACTTGGTCAAGACTCAAGAATGTTTTGAAAGTCTTGGGTGTTGGTGCACTCATCGCTGCAGCATTATATTTATTTAGAAAATAAAGGATTAGCAAATTGCTAATCCTTTTTTGTTATAATAATTCAATTCCTTCTTGTTCACATTCTGCAAGAGTTTCAGCGTCCCAGTATGATGATTGAACTTCACCAATGTGTGCGCGTCCCAAAAGAAGTTGGCAAAGACGGCTTTGACCAATTCCACCACCGATTGTGAGTGGCAATTCTTCAGCCAAAATCATTTTGTGATATTCAAAATCTTTTCTTTCGAGTTTTCCAGATTTTTCGATTTGCTCAAGCATTGCT
>SVHI01000011.1 GCA_015055905.1 Clostridiales bacterium
CAAGTTGGATGAAAAACAAACACACGCAACAACACTTGCTTGTGTTTTGTTTTCGTGCCTTTTAAGTGCAGGTGTTTACATAGTGAAAAAACAGGTTGACTGGAGTCTTGTTTTGTGGTGTTTGATTGGGTCAATTATTGGTGGAGTGATTGGAACGGTGTGTTTAAAAAAATTAAAAAATGATGTGATAAATTTATTGTTTTCTTTGGTGCTGATTTGTGCTGGCGTGTTTATGATTGTTTTGTAGAAAAACGCAAAATAATTCAAAAATAATTGAAAAAACATATATAAAACATCAAAAAGGAGTAGTATTTTGCAGTTTTTATTTTTAATTCTTGTGGGTGTGCTGTCAGGAATTTTTGCTGGAATGGGAATGGGTGGTGGAACTTTTTTGGTTCCACTTTTAAGCATTCTTTTTGGTGTTGAACAGATAATTTGTCAGTCGACAAATGTGATTTGTTTTTTGGTCTTGGCTGTCATCTGTGCGGTAATTTACACGAAGAATAAATTGATTGATTTTTGGGTGGTTTTGTGTGTATGTGTGCCGTCAGTTATCTTGTCTTTTTTGTGCACGATTTTAGCGCTTAAAACTGAGTCGAGAGTTCTGCATATTATCTTTGCGGGATTCATTATTTTGATAGGTGTTTATTTTTTGATTTCGAGCATTGTTTCGATGGTGAAGAAAAAGAGGTAATTTTATAAAACCCTCTTTTTTATTTTACTTTAAATATATTTTTTGGTAATATATTAGTGTATAAAATTTTAGAGGTTTATCGTGGGATTTGTTGGATTTAGGGGAATTTATCCTTTTACAAAAAAGATGACCATTGGTGCAGATATAAAACAACTTAAACCAGTTGGCTTTTATAACGTGCCTTTGAAACTTAATAACATTACAGAATCTGAACCAGTCGTTAACATTGGAGATACTGTTAAGCAGGGAACATTGATTGCTAAGCCTACAGGCAAAGTTGGAATCAATATCTTTTCTCCTGTTGCTGGAAAGGTTCTTAACATTGTAAAAAAGATGACACCAAACGGTGAGTATGTAAAGCATATGCTCATTATGAGAAATGAAAATGAAGAGGAAGATGATTTTGTTGACCTTCCTGCACTTGAATCAATGAGCGATATCAATCTTGTTGCCAGACTTCGTGATGCTGGTATTGTTGATAATGTTTTGAATTTGCCTTCTTACATCAAATATTCATATATGGGTGCTAGGTCATATAAGCACTTGTTTGTTTTGTGTGACACAACAGACCCAAACAACTCTGTTAACCAAACCATTACTGAGTTTAGAATGGAAGAGGTTATAAACGGTGCAAAATATTTTTCTAACATCACTGGCGTTGCTAACATCACATTTGTGTTTACTGATTCAAACTTTAAACTTGCAAACAAACTCAAAAAGCATATTATGGAATCAAAGAAGAGTTATGACTTTAAGATTAAATTCATTCCAAACAAATATCCTTTTGATAATCCATACATCTTAACAAAAGTTCTTTTGAGAAAAAATATTAACGAAGACAACTCTTTCCTAAAAGAAGGAATTGCTATCGAAACAGCAGAGTCTTGTTATAATCTTTGCCGTGCAGTTGAATTTAATAAGCCAGTTACTAGCAAAATTGTTACTGTTGATGGAACAAATGTTGCTAGACCTGGAAACTATTTTGTTTCTAGTGGCTATTCTTATCAAAATCTTCTTGATGAGGTTGGTATCAATGACCTTGAGATTAAATCTCAATTAATTGACGGCAATGTTTTATCGGGAATTGCTCAATATAGCACAGACCTTTGTCTCTCGCTTTCAACAGAGACAATTTTGTATATGCAACACGATATCTTGACTAATCTTGAAGAAAATCCTTGCATCTCTTGCGGCAAGTGTGTTTCTGTTTGCCCAATGTTCTTAAACCCAACACGCCTTGATGAAACATACATTAATGAAGACTATGCAAAACTTGATAAACTCAACGTTCATTCTTGCATTGAATGTGGTTGTTGTTCATATATTTGTCCATCAAAGAGATATTTAACACAGCGTATCGCTGCGGGTAAATACTATGATAGACAAAGAAGGAATAGGGGGTAGATATGGAAAAATTTGTAGTTTCGTATTCTCCATTTGCTAGGTCAAGCAATGACACAAACAAAATGTTTTTATACCTAAGCACAGTTTTGGTTTTGCCTGCAGTGTTTGGCGCTATGTTCTTTGGTATTCAAGCACTCTTTGTGTTGCTTGTTTCTGTTGGTGCAAGTTTTATTTCAGAAATTCTTTACAACCTTATTATCAAAAAGAAAGTTGATATTAAAAACGTTTCAAGTTTGGTTACTGGTTTAATCTTAGGTTTAACAATGCCAGTGAAAATGCCACTTTATATTGTTGCACTCAGCGCTTTTGTTGCAGTATTTATCACAAAAATGGCGTTTGGTGGGCTTGGAAAAAATAAATTCAACCCAGCGCTCGTTGGACGTGTTTTTGCTGGTATGTTTTCATCATATTTAGCAACAAATCTCTATGAACTCACAATAAAAGGTGAGCAAATGATTTCATTGTCTCAAGGTGGAACTAACACAATTGCAAACCTTTTGTCTGGTAGTGCGGTTGGTGGAATTGGAACAACAAGCGTTCTTTTGATAGCTATTGGGCTTGTGTTCTTGGTTTATTCAGATGTTTTAGATTGGAAAATCCCTGCAATTTCTGTTCTTGCATATCTTGCTTGTGGAATTTCTGTTTTTGGTGTTGAAAATGCCGTTTTGAATTTGTGTTCAGGTTCATTCTTGTTTGTTGCGGTTTATATGATGACAGACCCTAACACCTCTCCAAACTCATTGATTGGAAAAGTTATCTATTCAGTTATGTTTGGTGTTTTATCTGCTCTCGTTTGGGATATGGGATATCTTGGTGAAGACACAATTTTTGTTGTGGCTTTGTTTGTTAACTTGTTCGTTCCTGCAATGGATAAGTATTTAATCTTTAGACATAAACCATTGGGAGGTTATAGAAATGCACATAAAAACTAACGTCGAGCTTAGTTCCGTTCAACTTGCAATTCTGGCTATCTGTCCGTTGATTTCGGTCATTGGCGGGGTTGTTGATGCTCTTTATTTTATGATTGGAACAACACTTTGTTTGATTATTTCTCATTTCTTCTGTTGGATTTTTAACAAGTATATGGGAAATGCTGTCAAGATTTTTGTTTGCGCGATAACTTCTTCATTTGTGGTTGTTATGGGCTCTTATGTGGCTAGGGAAGTTTTAAATATCGCTCTTAACAATAACATTTATTTCGTTATTTTCTCATCAGTTGTTATGAGTGCTGATTTTATTTACTTTAGACACAAAGCGATGATTAATCACCCAATAGTTAACTTTATTAAAGCAATCCTTATTTTCGCATTCTTGTTGTTTGTGTTCTCATTTATAAAAGAGTTCCTTGCATTCGGAAAAATGTTTGGAAAACAAATTACTTCTTATTCAGGATTTGGATTCTTTAATACAATCGCTTCAGACTTCCTTTTGCTTGGACTTATGTGTTTCTTATTTGACTTGTTGTTTAGATGGATTGATAAACAAATTGAAAATAAGAATATCAAGTATCAAAAATATATCAAAACAATTAGAGATGAAAAATCTTTCCAATACGACAGTTTGCGTAGACAAAAATTGCTTGTTAACGAAATTGAAGTTAACAATATGAACGCAAAAGAGGCTGAAAAAATTATTCAAAAGAACTCAGAGAATGAGGCTATTAATTCTGTTCAAGAGGTTTTGAATGAAGAGCAATCAGACGAGGAAGAGGCTGAGAACTTGGAAGAAACTGAAAATGAAAAGAAGAGAAAAGGCAAAAAGACCTCAACTGGCGATTCTAACAAAGGAGGTAAGTAATAATGTTTGATGTTTTACTTTCGTCTATTTTAAATGTTGGAATCAAATCAAATATTGTTGTTGAGTCAGGTGTTGGACCACTTTTATACTCAAGAGAAAAGAAGTATGGCTTGTTTAAATATATTAGCATCTTGTTTTTAATCTTGGGTGTTTCAATCTGCTCAGTTGCAACATACTTTTTAGAAAAATTCGTGCTTACTAAGTTTGACATTCTTGATTTTAAGATTTGTATCGTTGTTTTAATTGCGGGTTTATTTAACTTATTAGTAACACTTATTTGGAAAAAATCGACTTACTTTGGAAGATATTTATATGCTTCTTCTTGTAGTTATGCCTTCGATTTGGTTTATACAGTTTATATTGTAATGTCACTCAATATGGCACTTGAAATCGCACCATTCTTTATGAATTTGGTTGCGATTGCTGTAGTTTTGTTTGTTATGAACGCCTTAATTGGTGTGTTTGTTGAAAGCATTAATAGGTCTAGTTTGGACATTAATTTTAGAAACGTTTCTGCTAGACTATTCCTTTTTGCAATTATCGCATTCATATTGCATTATGCAAACCTCATTATAGCGTAAGGAGAAAAATATGTTAAAAATGATTTTGTTGGCTGTTGCATTTGTTTTGGTTTTACTTATCACAGTAATCATTTCAATCGCAACAAGCAAGAGCAAAAAACTTAATAAAATGGCAGAACTTATTCGTGAACTTTTGCCAGGGCTTAACTGCGGTCAATGCGGAAGACAGTCTTGTGCGAGATTCGCGGTTGATATTTCAAAGGGTAGAACTTCAGTTAATGAGTGTCCATATACCGTTGGAACAAAGAACTATAAAAGAATTAGACAAATTGCCAAAAAAGAAAGAAGAGTTATGTTTGACACTGTTGCTTTTGTAAAGTGTAAGGGTGGACGTGATTGTCAAAATAAATTTGATTATCACGGAGACAAAACCTGTGCTTCAATGGACCTTGTTCATAGCGGAAACAAAACCTGTTCGTTTGCTTGTCTTGGCTGTGGAGACTGCGTCCAAGCCTGTGTTTATGGCGCTATATCAATCTCAGAAAAAGGCTGTGCAGTTGTAGACCCAATCAAGTGTACTGGTTGCGGAGAGTGTGTTTTTGCTTGTCCAAACAAACTTATTTCACTTATTCCAAGCAACAAATATGTTGAAGTTGTTTGTAAGAATAGTTCAGACGATTCACTCATTACAAGAAGTTGTTCTGTTTCTTGCACACACTGCGAGGCTTGTGTTGTTGCTTGCCCTTATGGCGCTATCCAAATGGTTGGAAATCTTCCAAACATTGATATGTCTAAATGTAGAAAGTGTGGAAAGTGTGTTGCGGCTTGTCCAAACCACGTTATTTCAAGAATTTAGGGCAGAAAAATTAAATTATTGTCAAACGAAAAAATTAAACTTTTTTGGGGTATAATTTTTTCATATAATGATGGAATAAATAAAAAAAATCTTTATATTCATATACTTTTAAATTTGTTTATGGTATAATCATTTTAGTTAAATTTTGCTTTAGTTTATAAGGAGTTATTTATGGATAAAATTGCTGTTGTTGTTGTGGAGACTTATACTGCGAAACTCGTTATTGCAAACGTTGTTCAAGATAGTTTCTTCTCAATTTGTGACGTCGAAACAGAAACAATTCACGCCGGTTTGGAAATGGATGAAGACCACTTCTTAAAGAAAAACCAGATTGGCGAAGTTATTAATATTTTAAAGAATTACAGAAAAATTTGTGATATGTATGCTGTAACAAAAACTATTGCTATTGCAAGTTTCATTAAAGATTCAAAGCCTATGAACATTTATAGTTTCTTTGATGAAGTGTTTGTTACTTGTGGATTTAGATTCTCGCTTCTTTCAGCAGAAGAACAAAACACAGCAATCTATACTGGCATTATGAACAGTTATGATATTCCAAAGGGTGTTATTGTTAGTGTTGGTGCTGACAATATTCACATTGTTCATTACAATAGAAGAAATATCCTTAACCAAGCATATATTCCTGTTGGTCCAAGAAATTTGATTGGAATGTATCCACTCGAAAAATTTGGAAAGGAAGAGGCTTTTGAAAAGGTTGAAAAATATATCAAATCTCAACTTTCAGATTATGAATGGCTCAAAACCATTGAACCAGAATATACATTTGTTGGTTGTGGACCATATTTTGAAGATTTGTCTAATATGGACAGAATCTATAAAAAATATGCTCTTGATAAAGATGACGGATATGTTTTCCAAAGTGAAGATATTTCATATATCTTAAACCAAATCAAAGCACTCACATTAAATGAAAACAAAAAACTTAAAAATCTTCACGAAGGCAGAGCAGACATTTTTGCTTATGCTGTTCAAATTATGAAAACTATCGTTGACGAGGTTGGAAAGGAAACAGTTACAATCTCAACACGTTCAATGATTGAGGGATTCTTGTTTAACACTGTTACACCTTCAACACTTGAAAAACCAAACTCAGACATTTTAGGTTTCTCAGTTATGGCTCAAACAGCTGAATATGAATCTGATTCAACAAAGCACAATGAACAAGTTTATAATCTTTCAATGCTTTTGTTTAAACAACTTAGAGTTTTGCATAAGTTGCCACGTGGCTATGTTAAAGTTCTGAGAGTTGCATCTTATATGCACGATGTTGGTAAGAGAATCAGTTATCATAAACACGCAAATCACTCATTTGAAGTTATTTTGAATAGCGAAATTTATGGTCTAACACACCGTGAATTAATTCTTGCAAGTTTTGTAGCGTCACTTCACTCAGGTGGCGACATCAAGATGAATGAATGGGCAAAATATAACGGAATTTTAACAGTCGAAGATGTTGATGCTGTTAAGAAACTTGGTGTTATTTTAAGACTTGCTGAATGTTTTGATAGAACAAAGAATAGTGTTATTTGTGATATTAACTGTGACATCTTGGGTGACTCAGTTATTATGAAAACAATCACTGTTGATGATGCTTCATTTGAAATTCAACGTGGAATGGAAGTTGGAAGAGACTTTGAAAAAGTATTCCATAAGAAAATTGAAATTTTATAATAATAAAAAGGAAGGATTTAAATCCTTCCTTTTTTTGTTGTTAAATTAATTTATCTACAAATATATGTTGCAACCTTTGACAATTCAAGGTTAATCATAAGTGGAGTAGGAATTGTTTCACCAGATTCATTTGTGTATGTGAATTGAATTTGGAGAACAAAGTTTCCGTCTTCATTGATGAAGATGTTTTTAACGAGTTCATAGTTAAACTTGTTTTCATCAAGCATAATGAAGTTTCCATATTCGTCTTGAATGAAGGTTGTATAGGTTGGTGATACCGCTCCATCAATAGAAACAAAATATTGAATTGGTTCATCATCTAAAATAAATTCATTTGCAATAAATGTGTCAAAACCAAGTTTTTTTGCTGCCTTGTGAACGCCATTTAAGTCTCTTGTATTAAAGAACTTTAAAACACTTTCAAGGTTGTCATAGGTGACATTATTGAAGTTTGGGTTCTTTGCGTATTCATAAATAGACTTGATTTCGTAGAGTGTAACAGGTGGTTTTGACCCGTTTTGAGTTTCATCATCTTTTTTGTCGTCGTTATCTGTATCTGTTACATAGTCAGCGTTGTTTCCTTGAGAGTTGTCACCAGTGATTGGTTGAACAGTTGAAACGTTGCTGATATTGTCACTTGCGTCGTCAGTATTATCCTTACAGCCAACAAATGTTAATACTGCAAATGAAAGGGCAAATATAAAAACAAATGATTTCATAAAAAATTTACTTAATTTTTTCATTTTTCTTATTTCCTTTATGCAATTTCAGAATTTGGGATTGAATTTTGTGGAACATCTATCATTTCGTAGATATATGTTATTGAGTATAATTCAGTCTTTGGATTTACTGAACTATAGAAGTGTTCGGTTATATATAATTTTACATTCAAGCTTGAATTGCCAAAATTTGTGTTTGAAAGCAAACCGTAGCCTGATTGAGAGATTTCATACATATAACCAGCGCCATCGTTTCTAGTTTGGGTTGTTCCAGCACCATTATCGATGTATAGGTAAGAGCGGTTGGTGTTTCCATAGAAATAACCGCTTTGTTTAATTCTATATGAATAGGTGAATTTGTCACAGCGAGTGAATTGACCATCTACAATAGAAATAACTTCAAATCTAGTATCTTTCTTTTTTGCGTCGTATAAATATTTCATAAATCCGTTGCGGTCATTTGCGCCTGCAACATTTTTATAAACTTTTGTAACTTGTTCTTCTGTGAGTTCTGGATTGAAATTAATTGAAAGGATTGAAGAGAATTTGTAGTTTCCATTATACTCAACAGAATACTTTTCATCAGTCCAAGTATTAAAGATGTCAAGTTCAATTTGTTTTGAAGTTAGTGCGACGTTTGTTGCTGGTTCTTGCTCAACGGGTGTTTTGCTCGATGCTTTATTTTTGATAATAAAAAAGCCTGCAGTCAAAGATACAACTAAAACGACCGCAATTATAGGAATCAAAATTCTTTTTAATTTTGTCTTTTTTCCTTCCATTATTTTTACTCCCTTGTACAAAACAGATTTTTCACATTCTATCAGTTTTGTGTTATTATTATAATACTAAATAGTGTTTTTGTCAATAGGGGTTGGGAATAAAAATAAACGCAAAAAGACTATAAATTTTTTAAAATTTTATGCAATAATTGAGGGTATTTGATAAGTTCGCCGAGTCCAAGGATATGAACTTGGTCGTTGATTGTGGTGATTGACTCGAATGAAGTTTTTTCTTGCATAAACTTGTCGAGACCTGTTATATCGGAAAGACTACCATAATAGTATATTCCGTTTTCAGCGATGTCGTTAATAATTTGAGTTGATGTTGATTTTATAACGGAATTGATTACATCAGCTATTTTTGAATAATAGTAGTGAATGATTGGGTAGAGTTCCTTTGATGAAATTGTGATTGATTCGGTTTGGTTTTTGGTTGGGTTGTAGCCATCAATATTGATTGTTGCTTGATAGTTTTCATAAAGCGAACAAATTTCATATTTGATTTGATAGGCTTGTTCAGATGTGATAGAAACGCCATAGTTTTCTAAAATATATTTTTTAATGGCAGAAGCAATCATTGCGCCGCCGATTGAGATATTGTAGCCCTGGAGAACGGAGCAGTTTGCAATAATGGCAATGCTTGACACATTTCCGCCCATATTGACAATCATATGTGCCTTTTCACTTTGAATATCAATACCGTTTCCTACAGCATAGCAAAGAACATCAGGAATCAAAGCAACGTCTGAAATGCCTGCTTTGAAACAAGTGATTTCAAAAGACTTCTTTTCCTCTGGTGTTAAGCCTATTGGGGTGCAGAGGAGTGCTTTTATATTTTGACCGATTGTTCTATTTGGGAACACCTTTCTCATAAAATATTTTAGCATAGGTATTGCTAAGTCTTCATACTGAATTGTGCTGTTAACGATTGGGGAGTAGACTATAACATTTTGAGGAAGTCTATCCTTTATCATTTTTGCTTCATCACCAACAGCATATATGTCTTTGTTTTTTGGATTTGTTGGCATAGCAATTAGGCTTGCTTCTTTTAAAACAATTCCATTTCCAGACTTATAGATTGTGGTGTGAATTGAGCCCATTTTTAAACCAATATAATGTGTTGACATAATTTCACCTCTAAAATAATTATATACCATTTTTCCAGTTATGCCAAACGTTTAAAAATAATTTTAAAAACAGCCTAAAATGACGTGTGCTATTGATGAAATTATATAAAAATTAATTATCAAACAAAAATATATTAAAATAATAAATAACGCAAAATTTGTTTATAAATATTAAAATACCGCCATTTATTGCGAAAATAATGCACAAAAATACAATGTTTAGAATTAGGAGTTTTTATAAAAATTTAGCCAGTAAATTGAAGTTTGTAGAGGTTGGATTTTCTTTCTTCTTGATTTTTTTATTGGCTGTAATTTTGGAAGAGGCGAGACTGTATTTTATCTATGTTTTATTTTTGATTCTTCACGAGTTTAGTCACTTTGCTGTTGCGAAAAAACTTGGATATCTTCCATCAAAAATTAAGTTAACTTTTTTTGGTGTGTCACTCGAGGGTTATGATGATTTTTATTTTGCTGATGAAGTGAAGATTGTTTTGGCGGGTCCATTGTTTAATTTCTGTGTTGTTGTTTTTTGTTATCTTTCATTCTGGTTTTATCCTGAAAGTTTTAATTTTTTAAACGATGTTTTAGATGTGAATTTGGCTATACTTTTATTTAATATTTTGCCTGTGTTTCCGCTTGATTTTGGAAGGTTTTTACTAGCAGTGTTTTCATTGAAAAATAGCAGAAATGTTGCATTAAAACGGGTTAAAATGATATCTTTTGCGGTATTAATTATCTTATTTTGCGTTTTTCTTGTTATGATATTTTATGGTTTGAGTTTGTCTTTTGGACTTGCTGTGGTTAACTTAGTTTCACTTCATTTTTCATCAGTAAATGGCACAAGTTTTAAGCGAAATCTTTATTTATTTTCCAAACAAAAAAATCTAAAAAAGGGACTCAAAGAAAGGGTTGTTTATGTGAGCGAATCGGCTGAGTATTTTAAACTGCTATCTAGACTAGACAACAGTTCTGTGACGAGGTTTGTTTTTGTTGATGATGAGTTTAATGTTGTCAAAACTCTTAGCGAGTTTGAGATTATGCGTGAAATTGGCGTATAATATTTATTATAATAAATACTTGACAAAATGCCTTTGGGGTGGTATCTTATTAGCGTGCCACTTACAAAAGGTATTTTTTTATGCTGAAAAGTTGGCGTTCGCGCCACACCTTCGTAGTGAGACTGGAGAGAGGAGGAAAACGAATAATGTATGCAATTGTAGAAGTTGGTGGAAAACAATATAAAGTTGAACCAAACACATACTTTAAAACAGAAAAGATTGATGCTAACGTTGGTGACAAAGTAGAACTTCCTTGTTTGCTTGTTGCTGATGGTGACAAAGTTACAATCGCTTCTGGAAATGCTAAAAAGGCAGTTGCTGTTTGCGAAGTTCTTGAATTCGGTAAAGAATCAAAAGTTGTAGTTTACAAATACAAAGCTAAGAAGAATGTTCGTAAAAAGCAAGGTCATCGTCAACCATACACAAAATTGAAAGTTGTTTCAATTGGTTAATAATTAATGTGAGATGACAATTTATGACAAAAGTTAATATTTTTAGAAAAGATAATAAAATTTTCGAGGTGGAGTGTGATGGTCACACTAACTACGGAGAAAAGGGTGAAGATATAGTTTGTGCATCACTTTCAAGCATTGTTCAAACTGCAGTGTTAGGACTGCTAATGATTGCGGAACTTGAACTTGAGATGAAGAGAGATGATGAGCAAGGCTATTTGAAATTCACATTACCTGAAAAACTTGATGACAGACAAGAGATTCAAGCATCTGCTATCTTAGATACAATGCTTTGTGGAATTTCTGACTTATATGAAAGTTTTTCTGATTATATAGAATTGGAGGTAAAAAACTTATGACAATGTTTATGAATATCCAATTATTTGCACACCACAAAGGTGGTGGTTCTGTTAAGAACGGCCGTGATTCAAACGCTCAAAGACTTGGCGTTAAGAAATATTCTGGCGAAACAGTTAAAGGTGGAAATATTATCGTTCGTCAAAGAGGAACTAATGTTCACCCAGGTGAAAACGTTGGTATTGGTGATGATGATACACTTTATGCAAAAATTGAAGGTGTTGTTAAATTTGAAAAATTCGGTAAGAATAAGAAGAGAGTTTCTGTTATTCCAGCTGATAAATAAATTTTAAGATGGCGTTAAGCCATCTTTTTTTGTGCAAAATTTTAATTTTAAATCAATAAAATTTAGTTGTGATTTTTTCTATTTGATGTTATCCTTATAGCGAGGAGTATTATTATGAAAAATCGTATCGTTAACATTTTAAATCAAGCTAAGTCATTCTATTTTGCAACTGTTGAAGGTGACCAACCAAGAGTTAGACCATATAACGTTGCTGTTGAATTTGAAGATAAGGTTTATTTCTACACAAACAATCACACTCACGCTTTCAAACAAATTGCTGTTAACCCAAAGATTGAACTTTGCGCTCCAATCAGCGATGAAAGATGGCTTAGAATTAGCGGAAAGGTTGTTTATGATTATAGACCAGAAGTGAAAAAAGCGGTTTTAGATGCACACCCAGAACTTAGAACAATGTATCACGAAGATGACAAAATCTTTGAAGTGTTCTATTTGAGTAATATGGCAGCAACCATTCATTCACTTCACCAAGAACCAGAAGTTATTTGTTAATCAAAATAAAAATAAGGGCTCAGCCCTTATTTTTTTTGTGTCTTTTTGCTTCTTTCATAATAGAAAAGATATTGTTGAGCAATTCCTGAAAATTCACCAAACTCATTTTCAAAGTATTTTTGGATTTCAGGTCTTGTTCTTTTTTCTTTTGAAAAATGGTTATAATAAACCTGTTCAAGCCAAGTGTCAACAGGGAATTTTTCACGTCTTGAAAAGCCAAAGAGAAGTATGCAACTTGCAACTTTTGGACCAATGCCTTTAAAAGATAAAAGGTAGTTGTAAAGTTCGTCAGTTGAGAGTTTTGAAATCTCGTTTAAATCGACATTGAGGAGGCTTTCAGAAAGGTCTTTTAAAAACTTGTCGCGGTATCCTGCACCCAGCGAAGAATAGAATGAAAGAGGTGCGGCGTTAAGTTCTTCAATGGTTGGGAAGTGTTTTGGTGAGGTTTTTGATAAAGAGAGTTCGCAGAGTCTTTCAATGATTTGTTGAATACGTTTGATGTTGTTGTTTTGAGAAATGGTGTATGAAAAAATCATTTCAAGCGGGTCACCATTTAAAATTCTAATTCCATATCCAAATTCAATCATTGGTTTTAATATTTCAAACTTGGATAGGTGGGTTTTTGCAATGTTGTAGTCGGTTTCAAGGTCAAAATAATTTATAAAATAGTTGACGTCATCGCAAATAATTTCGTAGTTTGTGTCGGTTTCAATGATTGTTGCTTTATGATTTTTTGACATAACAAAATAGTTGTTATTTTCGTCTTTACCAAATCTAAAAACTTGACCACATTCCAAGATGTGTTCTGGGTTGAATTGCGACTTATCAGTAACTATAATTTTTCCGTTCTCAAATTTATAAATCATAAATATATTATACAATTCTTATCATAGATAAGCAAATATTTATTGTTTTAAATTTTTAATTGTGATATCATTTAAGTAAGGTGATATTATGTGGTTTGTATATTCTAAATTTAAAGCAAGAAAATGGTTAAAATGCTCTTATGAAAAGAGATTTAAAGTTTTTCAGGCGGTTGAAAAAAAGATTGCCAAAAAACTTAAGATTAGACCAGTTAGACTCGAGATTAATTATAACGATAACTGGAACTGTTTTGGGGCATACACAAGCGAGGCTGGAGGTGCGAAAATCCTTTTAAACTCGATGCTTCTTGAAGACCCAAGATATCGTTTTCACGCGCTCGAAACTCTTGCTCACGAAACAAGACACGCATATCAATTTAACTTGGTTTCAAAGAGGTTAAGATGGTATGAGTTTACCGCTAAAAAGTGGCAAAGAAATCTTCAGGGCTATTTTTCTTCAGGTGCTGACAGCATAATGTATAACAACCAGTCTGTTGAAAGAGATGCTCAAAAATATTCAATTAAGTTCTTGAAAAAACATTCTTATCCAGGCGACCCAGACTACGAAAGAACACTTAGGGTTGTTGTTGATAGATATGAAAGGGCTGACGACGATGCAAGAAAAGAATATGGCTTATTCTACAAACTTAAGATTGAAAAGAATATTAGAGAAAAAATGAACAATAAACCAAAAAGAAAAAAACGCTGGTTTGGTTGGTGATTTATTGACCATTAAGTTATATTGTTATAATCATTTTTTTGGCTATGTATTGATTTTTTATTATATATATGCTATACTCTTTGTAATTAGGGAGGAAATTTTATGTTTCTTTGTGGATTAAATCTTAGCACAGGCTGGATTATAGGATTGGCAGCGGCTGTAGTTGTGGTTTTATCGCTGCTTATTGTTATGCTTGTGCTTGTTCCATTTAAGTTATGGTTTAGAGCCTTGGTTTCATCTGCACACATTTCAATGGTTAGGCTTATTGGTATGAAACTGAGAAAAGTTGATTGTCAACTTATTACGCTTAACTATATTACCGCTAGAAAAGCAGGTTTAAAAATTACTGTTGATGAACTTGAAACCCACTATATGGCTGGTGGTAATGTTGAAAATGTTGTTAAGGCGCTTGCTGCTGCATTTTCGGCAAACATTGATTTAACTGTTCAAAAGGCGAAGGCTATTGACCTTGCTGGACGTGACGTATATGAAGCGGTTAGAAATACCGTTGTTCCAAAGATTATTGAAACTCCAGAAATTTCAGCCGTTGCAAAAGATGGTATTGAACTTATCGTTAAAGCGAAAGTTACTGTTATTTCAAATATGTTGATGCAAATTTCCGGTGCGGGTGAAGATACAATTATCGCTCGTGTTGGTGAAGGTATTGTTACAACAGTTGGTTCGACCGACTCACACAAAATGATTCTTGAAAGTCCAGAACTTATTTCTTCAACAGTTCTTGAAAAGGGACTTGATAGAGGAACTGCTTATTATATTTCATCTCTTGATATTGCAGATATCGATGTAGGTAGAAATATTGATGCTGAACTTAATATAGCAAAGGCTGAAGCAGAAAAGAGAATTGCTCAAGCAAAAGCCGAAGAAAGAAAGAGTATGGCTATTGCTGCTGAAAACGAAATGAAGGCAAGAGTTCAAGAAATGAGAGCCGAAGTTGTTAGAGCGGAGGCAGAAGTTCCAAAAGCGCTTGCAAAAGCATTGTCAATGGGCAAAATTTCAGTTAATGACTATTATGAAATGCAAAACATCAAAGCAGATACAGCGATGAGAAATTCGCTTAGCAAAGCTGAAGAAGAAAAGGCTGAAAAAATTGCTGAAAAGAAATCAAATCCAGTTGAGACAAGAATTCCACTTCCTCAAACTGGAGGCTATGGCGGTTATGGTGGTCCAATGGCTCCAACTCAAGCTGCGCCACCATCACCAAACTCACTTGCTGCTAGATTTGCTGCACTTGCTGCGGCTCAACGTAAAAACAACGCAAACAACGATTCTACTGATAAATAGGAGGAATTGTTATGTTAGCATTCTTATATAATAATGCAACAGTGATTGTATTCATTGTTGTTATGCTGGTATTGACCTTGATGTATTTTCACTTTAAATCATTGCCTGCAAAGGTGAAAAAGAAAGAAGAGAAAAAAGAAGAAAAGAAAGAGGAAAAACAAGAGCCTGCAATAAAGGAAGAAGAAAGGCCTGCGGAAGTGGTTGACACTAAACAAGAAGAAATCATTGACGAGGAAAAAGGTAAGGCTAGAAATTCAAAGGTTTCACACATTTATAAGCGACCAGCGACAGAAACAGTAAAAGAAACAGTTTCGCTTGGAAAAGAAAGTGAATATGATGCAGAATTTGTTAATGTGTCAAAAAACGTCTCAAGATTCAAGGGTTTAGTTGCGAAAGAAGAAGAGTTGAAAGAACTTGTTAATGAGGCAGAAACAAACGAATTTGGTTTTGTAACAGATAAGCAAGAAGATTGTGATTTTTGTGAAAGTAAAACAAGTCATTTTGACCATTCTAGAAGATTGTCGAAATTTGTGAAAGACCAAAACTTTGATGGAATGTTTGCATCACATATTTCGGACTATTATATGAATATGGATGGCTACGGAAGACACCTTAGCGTTGATGATGATAGGCTTGGAA
This sequence comes from Clostridiales bacterium, assembly GCA_015055905.1. Taxonomy (GTDB): domain Bacteria; phylum Bacillota; class Clostridia; order Christensenellales; family UBA1242; genus RGIG1681. Next base: position 15,778 of record SVHI01000011.1, read on the forward strand.
AACTTTATGAGAAGGCAGATAAAACAATCCAAAACAGCGAACGAAAACTTTCGTCTGGTGTTGTTGAAAAGAGTATTATTCAATCGGATATCGAGAATATGCAAGAGGTTGTAACCGATGAAGAACTTAAGTCTATTGCAGACCTTAGAACTGTTGTTATAACTGATTCAATTATGAATAGAAAGAAGAAAAAATAGCGGTTTTGCGTTTATTTTGAGCGCAAAACTGCTTTTTTTTGTTTATATGTCTATTGACTAATTTGAGTTATTATAGTATAATTTATATAATGGAAACAAGGGGGAAAATTAATGGGTTTAATTGGTATTAAAATTAAGGACATTAAAGATTTTTTAAAGGTAAATAAATCAATCGCTATGCCGATGATTTCAAAGAAAAAAGAAGGCGAATTTGTTGCCGATGGTGGATATGTTGACGTTCACTCTTATGCAGACTATCAAGCACAAGTAAAGGTGTATGAAGAGTTTATTAAATATTTGGAAATGAAATATAATGCAGAAGTTCCAAAGATGTTTAAGGCAGCACTTACAAAGGTTATTGCACTTAAAAATGATGGGCTCACAACAAAGAGACTTCACTCAAAAGATGTTACAAAATCACAATATGAAAGTTTCACAGAAGAAGACTATCTTAGAACTCTCAACTTTATTTCTAAAGCTGCTCTTGAAAAAAGACTTTTGAAACCAGCAAAGGCTGTTAAAGATTTAACAACAAGAAAAGACCGTTCAATGCTACATAATGTTGGTGCGACATTTGTTTTGCCAGTTATCAGCGAAAATGGTGTTATGGTTCAAAGAAGAGGAGATGTTAGAGGACAATTCCAAGCAAAAACAGTTTCTGTTTCAGAAAAGGATGCTTTAGAACTTAGAGATTTGATGATTGCTGAGGCTGAGGCTGCTGGTGCAACAGATGCAAAAGAACTTGTTGATGATATTTTTGAACTTGCGGCTTCTATTGGAGAAAAAGATAAGGCTAATACAATTAATGATTTATCAAAAGAATTAAGAAAAACTTTAGTTGCAAAATGCACAGAACTTTTTGGTGTTGACCTTTCAAGATATGAAACAGGAAAGCAAATTGGTGATAGTGAAAGCGGTTTAATTGTAGATGAAAATCCAACAACATCAACTACAAAAGATACACCTGACTTTATTGACGGTGACACAATCACTCTCAATGTTGATGAAATTGAAATGGTTATGAAAAACGGAAAACTTATCATTAAACTTTTAAAAGAAAAGGCTGATGAACAAGAGAAAATTTAATTAATAATAAAGGGTATGTGAAAGCATATCCTTTTTTTGTGCATAAAATTTTTTTGATTTCACAAGATAGTTTTAGGTGATATTATGAAAAGATTTTTAAGTGTTATTTTTAGTTTAATATGTTTGATGGTTTGCATTGGTTGTTCAGGTTCAAAAACAAAAGCGATTGAACTAATGGGCGCAGGTGACAAGATTCACGACACATTTACATTTGCAAATATTGGAGTGGAGATAAAAGAGAAAGAAGAAAATATTTATGAGATATCAGGAAGTGTTGAGAAATTAACTGAAGAAAATGTTAAAGATGAATTTGATATTGATGAAGATGTCACTCACGTTGTGGCGATAAAATTAACTGCTGTTGATTCCACTGTTGTGGAAGAAAAAGTTAAAGTTTATGTTGATGGCAGCAGGGCTTATGACGCTGAACATTTGAATGGTTCAAATTACACTTTTATAATTTTGGAAGCAAAGCCAGGTGCTTTGGCGACAGTTAATGTTTTGTGGGATGGGGAAAATGAAAAGGTGTATACTGTTAAATTTAATGAAAATTTAACTCTCAAATAAAAACGCAAATTCATTTTAAAAATTCCAAAATTCAATATTTATGAGGTGTTTATGAGAAAATTATTAAAATTTATTGGTTGTTTTATGCTAATGATTATTGTGCCACTTGTTATGGTTGCTTGTGGTGAAAAAGATAAATGTGATGTGGCTGAAAGGGTAAGTTTGGCTAAAACAATTTTGGGTGAGATTGAGTTTGAAAATAGTGAGAATGTTAAACTTGAGCAAGACTGTGATAAGGTTGTAGTGAGTGGTAGTATTGATGCAATGACCCAGGCGCAAGTGAGTGAGTTTGGAAAAGAAGACGCTACTCACGTTGTGGTTTTAAAGTTTGAGTTTGATAAAACAAAGACGATTTCTTCTTTTGAGATTGCGGGTGAAATTACAAAGGTATATTCGACTGACCCAAATGCTGAAAACTATGCTGGTTCGATTTCAGAACTTTTAGATAATGAAGATGATGAAGATGCTTTTTGTTATTTGATTCTTTCAGCCGGAACAAAAAATTATAAATTAACATCAACCTACACAGATGGAACAAGCTCAAAAATTGAACTTGAAATCACAGCAACGCTTGTTTCAGCGCAAGCTGAATAAAAGATATAAAAGGGGAAAATGTTCCTCTTTTTATTTTTATTTTTAGAAAATAATGTTATACTTAGAGTAGGGTGAAATATATGGCAGATAAATTAGTTATTATTGATGGAAACAGTATTTTTTATAGGTCGTTTTATGCGCTTCCTTTGCTCTCAAATTCCGAGGGTGAATATTCTAATGCTGTTTATGGTTTTGCAATACAAATTATAAATATAATTCAAAACATAAAACCAAAGTATATGGTTGTTGCTTTTGATGCTTCTAAAAAAACTTTTAGAAATAATTTGTATGATGGTTACAAGGCAACAAGAAAACCTATGCCAGATGAACTTAGAAAACAAATTGAACCTCTTAAAAAGATGCTTAAATTGATGGATATAACCATTGCTGAAAAGGAAGGATTAGAAGGTGATGACATCATTGGAATTATCTCAAAAAAATTCCTTGATACTGAAACAATTATTGTTACAGGAGACAGAGATTCGTTTCAACTTGTTGATGATATGACATCGGTGTATTTTACAAAAAAAGGCACTAGTGATGTAAAGATTATGAATGAAAAAACTCTTATGGAAGAGTATGGTGTAACACCAAAACAGTTCATTGATTTGAAAGGTCTTCAAGGCGATTCTTCGGATAATATTCCAGGGGTTGCTGGTATTGGTCCAAAGACTGCAACTGACCTTATTGTGAAGTATGGTTCGATTGAAAAAATTTATGAAAATATTAATGACTTTTCAGGGAAACTTAAAGAGAAATTGGAGCAAGGAAAAGATATGGCAATTTTGTCAAAAGAACTTGCTACGATAGTGACAAAGGGTGACCTTGAAGTGACACTAGCAGAGTGCAAATTTGATTATCCATTTTCGTCTGCAGTTTTTGATTATTTTAAAAGATATGAATTTAAGTCGCTTTTGAAAAATGATAAAATTTTCAACCTTGCAGCAGGTGAAAAAATTGAAAGTGAAGTTACGCACGAAAAGTTAAAAAACGCAAATGATCTTGATAAAATATTGAAAAATATATCAAATGTGGGCAAATTTGCATATTTTTTGCGTTTAGATGGCGTTTCTTTGTATTATGGTGAGAAAGAATATTTTGTTTCACTTTGTCACGATTTGTTCTGTGAAGGGTTTAATGAGAGTGAGTTTTTTGAAAAGATGAAACCACTTTTTGAAGATGAAAATTTGCTTAAAATTTCGTTTGATTCAAAGCGTGATTTATACTTTTTAAAGAACTTTAAAATTGACCTAAATAACTACTTTGACGTGTCGATTGCAAAGCATCTTGTTGATGGTGTTTCGGTTGACAAGGTTGAAGATGTTTTCTTTGAAAAGGAGCCAGCAAATATTGCATCAAAACTATTTGAACTCTACAAAGATTTTGAAAAGAAAATTGATGAAAATGGACTCGACTTTTTGTTCTATAAAATTGAAAACAGGTTATCAAAAATTTTGTTCTCGATGGAAGAGGCTGGGTTTAAAATTGATGAAAATGTTATGCTTGAACTCAAGGCAAAATATGAAAGTGAAATTGAAAATTTAGAAGCAAAAATTTATGAGCTTGCTGGCGAAAAATTTAACATCAATTCACCAAAACAACTTGCATCTATTCTCTATGAAAAACTTGGTCTTTCACACAACAAAAAGCAAACAACAAGTGCAGAACATTTGCAAGAAATTGAAGATGAACACGAGATTGTAAAATTTATTTTAAGGTATAGAAAAGTTGCAAAGTTTTTGAGCACTTATGTTCTTGGAATTTTTCCACATCTTGACTCGAATCATTTTGTTCACACATATTTTAAACAAACATTCACAACAACTGGAAGATTGTCTTCAACTGAACCAAATCTTCAAAATATTCCAATTAGGTCTGAAGAAAGCAAAGAAATTAGAAGTATGTTCGTTGCCTCTAGCAAGGACAATGTTTTGATTGATGCGGACTACTCACAAATTGAACTTAGACTTTTGGCACATATGTCAGAAGACAAACTATTTGTTGATGCGTTTAATAAAAATGAGGATATTCACACAAAGACTGCAAGTTCTATTATGGGTGTTCCTGAAGAGCTTGTGACTAAGGATATGAGAAGAACTGCTAAGGTTGTTAACTTTGGTATTATTTATGGAATTAGTGAATATGGTCTTGCAGATGACTTAAAGATAAAAGCAAAAGATGCGAGAGACTATATTAGAAACTATTATGAAAAACACCCAGCGGTTTTGCAGTTTATGAATAAGGCAATTCAAACCGCAAAAGAAACAGGTAAGGCGACAACGCTTTTTGGTAGAACTAGAAAGATGTTTGATATTAATGCGTCAAACTTTATGGTGAGGTCTAGGGCTGAAAGAGCGAGTCAAAATATGCCACTTCAAGGAACTGCTGCCGACATTGTAAAGATTGCAATGGTCAACACTTTTGACGCTCTAAAACGTGGCGGATTTAAAGCGAAACTTATTATGCAAGTTCACGACGAATTAATTATTGATGCGCCAAAAGAAGAGGCTGAAGAAGTTATGAAACTTTTGAAAGATGAAATGGAAAATGTTTGCGAGCTTAAAGTTCCGCTTGTTGTTGATGTTGTTTCAAGTTATAGATGGAGCGACGGTCATTAAAAATATTTTAAATAACATATACTACTTGTATGAAAAGAAAGATTTATATTTCGTTTCTAGTGGTGTGTGTTATTTTTTTTGTGACGTTTGTTGTTTTTGAGTTTGTTTTGTTTCCAACAAAGTTTAAAAAACAAGTCACAGAAATATCAAGTGAATATGGCTTAGAACCTGCACTTGTTTACGCAATTATAAAAGCAGAGAGCAGTTTTAAACCAGATGCGGTGTCACAAGCGGGTGCAGTGGGGCTGATGCAGTTGTTGCCAAGCACAGCGAAATGGATTGCAGAGGAAGTTGGTGATGAATTTGACTATAATCAACTTTTTGTGGTGGAGAAGAATATTGAATATGGTTGTTTTTATTTAGATTATTTGTTTGATAAGTTTGGTGATATAAATATTGTTGTGTGTGCTTATAATGCAGGCGAGACAAAGGTTAGAGATTGGATTTTAGACGGGGTGCTATTTAAAGAAAAAATTGATTATGAAGAGACAAGGGAATATTTAAGAAAAGTTAAGAGGTTCTATGAAATTTATAAAAACAAAGAAAAATATCTCTAATGCGAAATGGTCTTGACATAGATTTGATTTTTCTTGTATAATTGACCTATAAATAGTAAGTGAGGTTTTTATGGAAGATATTTATACATTCATTGTTGATGGTGAAACTTTTGAAAAGGTTGTTCAAGGTAAAAAAGATGTCCATCTTAGAATTAACAGCCCAAAACATAAAGTTTATGCTGTTGGAAATAGAATCTCATTTGTAAAGGCTCAAGAAGAGGGTGAAACTGAAAAGCAAGTTCAAAACGCAGATGTTGAAAGTTTACTTTACTTTGGAAACATTATGGAAGCGGTTGAAACCTTAGGAAAAGAAAGATGTGGGTTTAAACCAAGTGCAACTTTTGACAAGGCATCAGACATTTTCTTGGCTGAAGAATCTGTTGAAAGTATGGAAAAATATGGCTTAGTTGCTCTTGTATTTAAAAATGTAGATTAATTTTTAAAATTTTTTTAAAAAATACTAGACAAATTGAAAATAAAAGGGTATACTTAGTCTCGTAATTTGAAAAAATTACAACTCCCTTTGCGAGGATGGCGGAATGGCAGACGCGATCGTTTAAGGGGCGGTTTCCGAAAGGAGTGAGGGTTCGACCCCCTTTCCTCGCACCAAAAAGAATCAAGAGAAATCTTGGTTCTTTTTTTGTTTTCTTGATTTTTTTCTTTTTGTTTGTTAAAATGGTGTTAAGTGAAAGGAGTGATTATGGAAAAACAACAATTTGAAGTTTATGCTGTTCCTAAAAAAACTGTTTATGTTTTGACACCTGAACAATTAAAACAACTTGAAGATGGCAAAGATAGAACAAGAGAAATTAGAGAAAGAAATGCTAGATTTTTTGAAAGGTTTAATAGAGCCGTTAAAGATGAAACAGAACAAGGTTATGAACCTGGTGAATAAAAAGACCCCTTTGGGGTCTTTTTTTGTTCATTTTTTTGTTTTTAAGCGTATGTTAGTTATGTTTTTGTTTGATAAAAGAAAATCAAATATGATATACTAACTTTATAAAGGGGGACTTTATGGATTCTGGCAAAGGTATGCTTATTGTTTATTCTGGCCCAAGCGGTGTTGGAAAAGGAACAATTAGAAAAAAAGTTTTTGAAAGATTTGGCGACAAATTGTTTTATTCGATTTCAATGACAACAAGAGCTCCTCGTGAGGGCGAGATTGATGGTGTTGACTATTATTTCGTTACGAGAGAATATTTTGAAGAACAAATTGAAGCAGGAAATTTTTTAGAGTATGCTGAGTTTGTTGGAAATTATTATGGAACTCCAAAAGACAAGGTTGAAAAAAAACTTAACAATGGTTATGACGTTATGCTTGAAATTGAGGTTGATGGTGCAACTCAAGTGAAACAAAAAGTTGAAGATGCGATTTCAATTTTCGTTGTTCCGCCATCAATGGAGGCGTTGGAAAACCGTCTTCAAGGTAGAAAAACAGAAGAGCAAGAAATTATTCAAAAGAGGCTTGAAAAGGCAAGACGTGAAATTGTTCTTGCAGGGCTTTATGACTATGTTGTTATTAACGACGACCTTGAAGAAGCAACAGAAGATGTTGTTTCAATAATCAAATCAGGACACTTGAAGACTCCTTATTCAATTCCTGCGTATTGTAAAGAATTAATTAAGCAAATTAAAAAGTAAGAGGTGAAATTATGCCAAAAGGTGATGATAATAAATTTAGACAGTATTATAATGAAGACCCAAAATTTTACTCTTCAGAGTTTAAAGCATTTTTAAACAGTTTCTCGGGAAAAGATTTTAAAAACGCTAATGGTCAATATATGAATTCTCAAGAAAAAGATTGTTGGGAAAAGTATAAGGGTCAAACAAAGGAAGAGGATACAGAAGAACAAGATTTGCACTACGATGTTTCTCAGTTGACTGAGAAAGATTGTGCTTATTTGCAAAACCCATCAAATATTGCAGCCAATCTTGGAACTTTTGAGTGGGCTTGTAAAACCGAAACAACCTTTGATTATATTGGAAAAGACCAAGAAGGAAATGCTCAAGTTACAACTTGGGTTGCCCCTAGTGTTAACATTTATAACCTTATTAATAGTATTTACAAAGAATATGGTATTTTGGGTGTTTATTCACAAGTTGGAAAGGTTGTAGAAAAGAGGCTCAAAGATATTGAGAAAGAAAAGGCAAAACAAGATGCTAAAGAAGATGGTAACGAAAAAGATTTAGAGGGTGCACAAGACGAAAAAGGTGACGGCAAAGGAAAGAAAGTTGTTGTTACTCACGAAAAAGATGGTTCGTCAAGGACTGCTATGATTGAAGAAACTAGAGAGGAAATTCAAGAGCTTACTGGCGAAGTTGAAAGAGTTGGACGTGAGGAAGTTTTGGAAACTCGTGAAGAATATGGAATGGTTGAACAAGAACCAGAAGAACTCACAAACTTTAGGTCTCAAGAAGAAGACGGGCTTGCACTTGAAACAGATGCATTGGAAGAGGAAATGCAAAGAATTCAAGATATTAATAATTAAAATAAAGAAGAGAATATATGAAAAAATTAAGAAGAATTTTAAGTATATTATTGTTAATCCCTGCAATGCTTTTGCTAAGTGCGTGTGGTTCTGACCCAGAAACCCCACCACCAGCAGCAGGAGGTGGCTCGCAGGGAACAGAGACATCGCTAACGATTAGTGATAGTTTTGTTATGGGCAAAGACCTTGTTGACGGTTTTGATTTGCTTTATGGCGAAAATGATTTGTTAGAAAATAATTATTTAGCAGATGTGAAAAACAACGCGAATGTGTTAAAAACTGTTAGTGAAGTGCTTGGTGGTTATGAAGAATTATACTGGCACTACAGCACTGCAGTTGCGGTTGATGACGCAAACACGCAAGTAAATAAACTAAGCAAATTTTATGTTGATGATATGTCAACAGATGAAATGTTAGATGTTGAAGTTATTATGTTGTTTACCTATGATGGGTTAGATGAGGAATATAGTTATAAATTTTATTGCTTTGATGTGAAAGTTAATAAAACAACAAATGAAGCATCTATTGATTGTTATTTTGAAGATTCAAAGGCTCAAGGAAGTTCAAACTCAACAGCAACATATAAATGTTTCAAGATAACAGGAACATTAGGCGAGACAAAAGAAATTTCAACTCTAAATTATTTTAAATTTGAAAGAAACACTGGAATTGATGCTCCTTCTGTGTCAACGGTTGACAATAACTCAATAAAGAACTTTGAGGGTTGCAAATATTCAAAATCACAACAAACAAAATTCTATTTAGTTGAACAAAGTGATGCCAATATGGCAAACCACAACTCAGTTCAAGCAGAAACAGCACTTGAAGTTGTTTCAAAGGTTCAAGCAGAACACAGTCAAATTGGTATGGCAATGAAACTCATAGAGAATGCAAGTTCTGTTTTGGTTCCTGTTGTTAATGGTTAAGAATTGTTTATTTATTCTTGACAAAATTTTGATGGCGGAGTAATATAAGGATATGGAAATTAGAGTAAATCAACAACAACAAAACTAAGACTGTGTGATGCTTTGTCACACAAGCTTTTTGTTGCTTGTGGTTTTACTTTTTAAATCATCAAGCAATGACTTGGTGATTTTTTATTTAAGGAGAGTTTTATGGACAATAATAAAATGAAAGAAATTTTAGAGAGAATGAAAGCAAACAGACCAAAATTTCCTAAGCGTGCGATTGTTACTGGTGGTATGCCTTACGGCAACAAAGAACTCCATTATGGTCACGTTTGTGGAATGATGGTTTATGCTGATTTTTTTGCAAGATTCTTGAAAGATAAACTTGGAAAAGAAAATGTTATTTTTGTTTCTGGAACTGACTGCTATGGTTCACCATCACTTGAAACTTATAGAAAATGGACTCAAAATGGCTACACAGGAACCATTGAGGATATGGTTAAAGAGTTTAATCAAAAGCATATTAACACCATAAACAAGTATGAAATTGGTTTTGATTGGTTCGAGGGTTCTGCCATTGGTGAATCAAAAGAAATGCACAAAAAGGTTAGTGATGAAATTTTTGAAAGACTCTATAAAAACGGAACACTTTCAAAACTTTCAACCTATCAATTTTATGATGCCAAAGTTGGTTCGTTCTTGAACGGAAGACAAGTTGTTGGAAAATGTCCTATTGATGGTTGCAAGAGTGAAAAAGGATATGCTGATGAATGTGACCTTGGTCATCAATATTTGCCAGAACAACTTATTGACCCTGTTTCAACACTCTCTGGAACTACTCCAGAACTTAAAAAGATTGAAAATTGGTATTTCAATTTGCAAAATTATACAGACCTTTTGAAAGAATGGATTGAAAAACTCGACAAAGAAACTCCAACAAGAGATTTTGTTTTAAAGGAAATTAAAGAGTTTTTGAAAAAACCTGAAATCTATATCAAAAAAGACTATATGGATGCTTTTGAAAAAATTGAACATTTACTTCCACATTTTGAAAAAGTTGAAGATAAGAGCAAGGCTAGTTTTGTTATTATTTTTGACAGTTTAACAGATAGAGAAAAAGCTTGTGAAATTTTATCTGGAAAAGAAACTCCTGAATGGGAAAAGAGTGAAGTTGCTCCAGAAGACAAGGTTGAACCAGTTTCTGCTGGTGCAATTCGTTATAGAACAGGAAAAACACTTGTTCCATTTAGACTTTCAGGAAACATTTCTTGGGGTGTTCCTGTTCCAGAGAAAGAGGGCTTAGATGGTCTCACATTCTATTGCTGGCCAGAATCACTCTGGGCGCCAATTTCATTTACTAGAGCATACCTTAAACATAATGGCTATAGTGACGATGAATGGAAGAAATATTGGTGTAGCAAAGATGCAAAAGTATATCAAGTTTTGGGTGAAGACAATATTTATTTCTATGGCCCAGCGCAACACGCAATGTGGCTTGCAACTCAAGAGGGAACTCCAAGAGTTGATGCTCCAGATGGTGATTTGCAAATTAGTCAACTTATTGTTAACAAACACTCACTCTTTATGGGTAACAAGGCAAGTTCTTCAGGTAGCATCAAGCCACCTATGGCAGATGAACTTTTGAACCACTATACACACGAACAACTTCGCTCACACTTTTTGGCACTTAGTGTTGGAAATACTTCTTCATCATTTAATCCAAAAGTTTATAATCCTGATGCTGACCCTAATGAAGTTGACCCAGTTGTTAAAGATGGAAACCTTTTAACAAATGTTTATAACAGAGCACTTAGAACAATCTTCTATACTTGGCAAAAAGATTTCGATGGCGTTGTGCCATACGGCGAAGTAGCGGAAGAAGTTTTGAACGAATGTGAAATGTCAATTTTGAAATATGAAAAATGTATGATGGAAAACAAGTTCCATATGTGTATGTATGAACTTGATAGTTTCCTTAGAAACATAAACAAATATTGGACAAAGAATTTTGTTCAAGAAGACAAAGAGAAAGAAAAAGAGTGTATTGTTAACACTCTTCACTATATAAAAGTTGCGATGGTTATGCTTCACTCAGTTGCTCCAAAAGGCATTGAAAATTTGGCTGAATATTTGAGTGTAGATGAGAGCATATTTAACTGGGATAGATGCAACGAAACCATTTATAATTGGTTTGAAACAAAAGAAAATCATAGACCAAAATTCATTGAAGCAAAGTTTGATTTCTTTAAAAAACACCCAAGTCAATTTGAAACTAACGACTAAGAAAAAAATCGCAGAAATGCGATTTTTTTTGTGAAAAACGTTAAAAATTTAGCAAAATAAGCCCTAAATTGAGATAAAAGGCATAAATCAACCAAAGTGTATAAACATTAAAAATTATACCGGCAGCTAGGTTTGCATTAAAGAATCGATACATCACAATGCACGCTGAAGCGATTAAAAAAATGAACCAGATGCAAGCAAAAATTGGGAGATTTAACCTAAAGAAAAATAGAGGCCATAAGACATTAAAAAACATATGGATAAAGTATAAGACTAAATTGATTTTTCTGTCTTTTGATTTGATTTCTTTGTCACGCCACATTAAAAACGTTGACACTCCAATGGCTATGTAAATGATTGACCAAAGAATTGGGAATACAATTTTTGGGGCAGTTGCTGGTGGCATTTCGTAACCTTCAAAACTAAACATTTTTCCGCCGAGCAGAGTTGCAAGTCCGCCAAGCAAAATTGTTCCTCCAATAAAAAGTAGGGCGTCAATCCACCACACGTGTGCTATGAAATATTTGTCTTTGGTTTTTGGTTTAAGTGAATTTTGTTTTGTTTGTTGCATAATTTCTCCTACATAATTATTTACAATTCGGTTTTTTATTATACTTTTATTTCTCGGTATTTCATTGACAAAATTTGGTGGTATCATTTATAATAGGTTAGAAGTAATTTAAAGAGGTTTAGATTAGAAATGATTAATGTTAATAATGTAAGACTTCAATTTGGCGGACGCGTTCTTTTTGAAGATGTTAACCTTAAATTTGAAGAGGGTAACTGCTATGGTATTATCGGTGCAAACGGTGCTGGTAAATCAACATTCTTGAAACTTATCACAAAACAAATTGAACCAAGTTCTGGTGACATTGTTATTGATAAGGGCAAGAGACTTAGTTTCTTGGTTCAAGACCAAAAGGCTTGGGACGACTATACAGTTCTTTCAACTGTTATGCACGGTCACGAAAGACTTATGAATATTATGGAAGAGAAAGATGCTTTATATGCTAAAGCAAATTTTACTGAAGCCGATGGTATTCGTGCGGGCGAACTTGAAAACGAGTTTATGGAACTCAATGGTTGGGAGGCAGAGAGTGAGGCTCAAAACCTTTTGAATGAACTTGGTATCGGTGAAGAGTTCTTTACTGTTATGATGAGAGATGTTGACCCAAAGATTAAGGTTAAGGTTCTTTTGGCAAAGGCACTCTTTATGAACCCTGACATTTTGATTCTCGACGAACCTACAAATAACCTTGACGCAAAAACTGTTAACTGGCTTGAAAATTTCCTTATTGATTTTGAAAATATGGTTATTGTAGTTTCACACAACAGATATTTCTTGAACAGAATCTGCACACATATTTGTGATATTGACTTTGGTAAAATTGAAATGTTTGTTGGTAACTATGACTTCTGGTATGAAACCAGCCAACTTTTGCAACGTCAAGCAAAAGAACAAAACAAGAGAGCAGAACAAAGAGCAAAAGAACTCAAAGAATTCATTGCAAGATTTGCTGCTAACGCTTCAAAGAGTAAACAAGCAACCAGCAGAAAGAAAGAACTTGAAAAACTTGAGTTTGTTGATATGAAACCAAGTTCAAGAAAATATCCTTATGTTGACTTTAAACCAAACAGAGAAGTTGGAAATGAAATCTTGAGGGTTGACAAACTCACAAAGAATGGTTTCTTTGAAGATATTTCATTTACAGTAAACAAGGGCGATAAGATTGCATTTATTTGCAAAAATGCAAACGTTATCACAATGTTATTTAAAATATTGATGGGCGAAGATTCTGCTGATGGTGGAACATTTGAATGGGGTTCAACTGTTACAACAGGATACCTTCCAGAAAACAATGATTCATATTTCAAAGATTGCGGAACTTCACTTGTTGATTGGCTTGCTCAATATTCAGAAGACAAAGACCAAACATTCCTTAGAAGTTGGCTTGGAAGAATGTTGTTCTCTGGCGAAGAGGCAAAAAAGAAAGCAAACTGCATTTCAGGTGGTGAAAAGGTTAGATGTATGCTTGCTAGAGTTATGCTTTCAGGCGCAAACGTTCTTATCTTTGACGAACCAACAAACCACTTGGACCTTGAGAGTATAACAAGTCTTAACAAGGGTATGATTAACTATAAGTCTCCAATCTTGTTTACAAGCCAAGACCACGAGCTTTTGCAGACTGTTGCGAACAGAATTATTGAAATTGATAAAACTAAAATTTATGATAAGGCTATTACTTATAACAACTATTTAGGATTAGACTAATAACGTTTTGATTGGAGAGGGGATTTCTCTCCTCTTCCAAAAAAAATGTAAAAAAATAAAAATTTTTTGTTGACAAACACCTCAAACTAGTGTATATTAATGTCGTTAGTTTGATGCAACCCAAAGTTAGCGGGGTATAGCGCAGTTTGGTAGCGCGCGCGGTTTGGGTCCGTGAGGTCGTGAGTTCGAGTCTCGCTACCCCGACCATTTGTTGCAAACAAATTAATTGGGCCTTTAGCTCAGTTGGTTAGAGCGACCGGCTCATAACCGGTTGGTCCGCGGTTCAAGTCCGTGAAGGCCCACCAAAATTTCAAACTAAATAGCCTATATGGCCCGGTAGCTCAGTTGGTTAGAGCGCCAGCCTGTCACGCTGGAGGTCGACGGTTCGAGCCCGTTTCGGGTCGCCATATTGTTTTCCGCTTATTTCAATTTAAAAAATAAGTATGCCTCGGTAGCTCAGTCGGTAGAGCATGAGACTGAAAATCTCAGTGTCGGTGGTTCGATTCCGCCCCGCGGCACCAAAGATGCTGGTGTGGCTCAATGGTAGAGCAGCTGATTTGTAATCAGCCGGTTGTTGGTTCGATTCCGACCACCAGCTCCATAATGTTACTTTTAAGCAAGTGAGAAATCACTTGCTTAAAAAAAACATAAAAATCTTAATATGGGAGGATTGCAGAGCGGCCAAATGCAACGGACTGTAAATCCGTCGTCTTCCGACTTCGATGGTTCGAATCCGTCTCCTCCCACCAAAATCCTTGCTAACAAGCAAGGGTTTTTTATTTATAATTTGCTTATAGAAAATATTTAAGATAAACGAGGTTTCTTATGAGTGAAAATTTGAATTTAGCGAAAAAAATGTTGTTAGAAGAGGAACTAACCTGTGCTTTTATAAAAGACAGCGCGATTTATAAGAGCAAAAAAAGGGGTGTTTTGCCTCTTATTGAATGGTATGACCAAGGTCTTAATCTTAAAGATTTTTCAGTTGCAGATAAAGTAGTTGGAAAGGCTGCAGCCTTTCTTTATGTTATTTTAGAAATTAAGGAACTTTACGCTGATGTGATTAGTAAGTCAGCATTAGAATTGCTGATTAAAAATAATATTAATGTGAGTTTTGGTTTGCTTGTTGATTATATTAGAAATAGAACAAACACGGGGTTTTGCCCAATGGAACAAGCAACTATTAATATTGATTCACCAGCAGAGGCTGTTGTTGCAATCAAAAATAAAATAAATGAGTTAAATAGTAAGTAGCACCATCTTTATGGTGCTTTTTTAATGCAAAATATTAGAAAATTTCGGTTTTTTTGAGTGTTCGTTTGACCTGTGAGTTTTAATAGTTTAAAATTGATATAAGAGGACTTTTATGAATAGAATTTATTGTGCGATTGGCAAGATTGTTGAAGTGACTCAATTTATTGAAGTTAGGCTTGGTGATATTTGCGAAAAGAGTGAAATCATTAAAGAGTTCTCTCGTCACGCAAAGATGACCAAAGAGGCATATGAGCAAATTCAAAGTGATGCAGGGTATATTAAAGATAAAATGCTCACGATGACTTTTGGTGCTATGATTGGTGTTATTTATGAATCAAAGAGCCTCAGTTACGATGAAACAACAGAACTTAAAACACTACTGGAAAAAAGAAACTATTTTACGCACGAATATTTTAAATATACGACCTTTGAAAATGCAAAGGAACAAGATATTGTTGAAGAATTTGAGGCACTTAAAGAATACTTAGCACGACTTAAAAAGTTTTTGAACAGGCTTGAAATTATTTATGCTGGGCAAAAGGAAAGACTTGAATATTTGATTGCTAAAAATAATTTATAGGAAAATGCTTATGGAAACAATGTTGAAAAAAGAGATAACTTTGATTGAAAGATTCAAAAAACTTGAAGCGGAAATCATTGATATTTTAAAACAAAATGATGTTGATTTTGATGAGAACTTAAATGGAAAAGAAGTTAAGGCTAAACTCAAAAAATATATAGCAAACGTTAAAAAAATGGAAAAACTTTTCGAAGAATATGAGGCTCTTGCTGAAAAAATTGAAAAGATTTCGGGCGATGAAAACGATAAGGGCGTTATGAATGAGGCTGTTGTTAACCTTAGGGAAGACAAAGAACAAACTGAGGTTGTTGTTGATAAGGCTACAAACACTGTTATTGTTAAGCGCAAAAAGAAGAGCAATGTCTCACAAAGAGAAATGTAAAAAAATTATTTGTGTTTTCAGCACACTGTGTGCTATACTTTAAAAGGAAGGCAGAGAATGGAATATACTGTTGAACAATTAGACGAAAAACTTAATAGACTTATTGAGATTCTTTGTGATGAACAAGATATCAATATAAGAAAGTTCAACCTTGATGAAATTGATATTGGTTCAAAGAGAATTATTTTTAGAGGGCTTTCAAATCAAAGAAGACCAAGTCCGTTATCTTCGGAGTTTATGCGTCTTCAAGATGAGATTTTATCGTTTGAAAGAGACCACAAAATTATTGTTGATGTAAACAAACTCTCTTATGTAAACAATATGACAATTTTCTTAGGTGACATAACAACTCTTAGGGCAGATGCGATTGTTAATGCGGGAAATCCAAACTTGCTTGGAAGTTTTGAACCTTGCGATTCATCGATTGATAATGTAATTATGTCAGCTGGTGGGCTTCAAATTAGACAAGAACTTAACTATTTGATGTCAAAACAAGGTCACCCAGAACCAAATGGAAGAGCAAAACTTACAAAAGGATATAACCTTCCAGCAAACTATATTATTCATACAGTTGGACCAATGGTTTTTGACAGGGTTTCATATCACGACAAAATTGACCTTGCAAATTGCTATAAATCTTGTTTGGAACTTGCTGTTCAAAATGGGTTTAAAAATATTGTATTTTGTTGTATTGCAACGGGCACATTTAGATTCCCAAGAGACCTCGGTTCAAAGATAGCAGTTACAACAGTTTCAAATTGGCTAAAAGAAAACAATTATCCAATTAAGGTTGTGTTCTGTGTTTACAATGACCACGATAGAAAACTCTATGAAGAAAAATTTGCTGAACTTAACACAATTATCTAAAAAAGAGGTTACAAATATGAGCGTATTTTTTACAGATACAGACTGCGAAATGAGTTATAAAGATGCAGAAGAACTTGGAATGCATATTATCAAAATGCCTTACATTATGAAAGGTGAAGAATATTACTATGATTTTGGAAAGGAAACAGATATTGATGCGTTCTACAAGGGAATGAGGGCGGGTGAAACTGTTTCAACGGCTGCGCTTAATACAAATGATTATTTAAATTACTTTGAACCAGTTTTGGCTTCAGGTGAAGACATTTTATATGTTCACTTTTCTTCAAACTTGTCTTGCACATTCAACTCAATGAATGAGGCGATTGCGACCTTAAAAGAAAAATATCCAGATAGAAAAATTACAACATTCGACACAAAAAACATTTGTCTTGGTGCTGGTATCCAAGTAATTGAGGCTTGCAAACTCCATAATAATGGTGCGAGCGATGAGGAAGTTGTTGAATTTTTGAAAACTTTCAGTGAAAAAACAGCGGTTTACTTTTATGTTGAAAGTCTTAAATATTTGAGACGTGGTGGTCGTGTGTCTGCGGCTTCTGCTGTTATGGGAACTCTTCTTAATATTAAGCCAATCTTAACCATAACTGGTGAAGGTAAACTTGAAAAGCTAACAACTGTTAAAGGCAATAAAAAAGCTATTGAGTATCTTTATGATAAATTCAATAAAGAGTATTTGAACGACGACAAATATGAACTTTATGTTATTGATGCAGACAACAAAGCAGCGGGTGATGAGCTTGCTGAAAAGATTAGAACTTCAGGCAAAAAAGTAACAATAAGACGTCTTGATGTTGGTCCTGTTATTGGTGCTCACGCTGGTCCTGGAACTGTTGGTTTAATATTCGTTAAAGCATAGTAAAAAAAGGGACTTTGTGTCCCTTTTTCTATTAGTATTTTGTTGACTTAAATTGGTGTTTTGTTGTATCATAGTTGTTGTATTTACTGCTTATTTTATAAGCATTTGGGGGAATTTAATGGCTAATATTTCAGATACAATTGAACAATTTATTAAAGCAACTTTAGGTGAAAATGAATCTATTGATATTTCAAGAAATTCACTTGCAGAATATTTCGCTTGTGTGCCAAGTCAAATCAACTATGTTTTAGACACAAGATTCACTGTTGACAGAGGTTATTTGGTTGAGAGCAAAAGAGGCGGAAGTGGTTTTATAAAAATAACTAAAATCAATAATAAAGATGACAACGAATATCTTAATTCATTGGTTTTAGAAAGCGTTGGTGATGAACTCAATTCAAGAAGAATGGGGCAAATTTTGGATAGGCTTGAGACAAGCGAAATTGTTTCAAACAAAGAAAGAACATTGATTGAGTCTGCATTATCTGAAGATTCATTAATGATGCCATTTACTATTCGTGATAGAATTAGAGCACAAGCGTTTAAGAATGTTCTTATAAAACTTATGATTAATAATTAGGAGATGTTATGTTTGAATTTGGTGAGATTTCTAACAATTTTGTAAACGAAGAATTCAATGAGAAATTCTGCGACAAATGTAATACCTCGCTTTCAGATGTTTTGGGAAGCGGTGTTGTTGGTTGCAGTAATTGTTATTCTGCGTTTCAAAATGAAATTAGAAGTTATCTGTTAAACAAACAAGGAAACTTCAATCACGTTGGAAAACTTGCTCTCAAAAGAACATCAAAACTTAAACTTGAAGAAGAGATTAAACAACTTGAGGTTCAAAAACAAAAAGCCGTTGAAGAGGAAAATTTTATTGTTGCTGAATCGCTTAAAAATCAAATAGAGAAACTAAGGGGTAGAGTTTAATGAAAGATTATAGCTCAATTGTTGTTTCGAGTAGTATTAAACTTTTGAGAAACCTTTCTGGATTTGATTTTCCTTCAACCTTGAGTGGAACGACGGGTATTAAAGTTTTAAATAAACTCGCTGACAATATTTTAAAAATTGATAACGAATTTAAGATTTACAAGATTTCATCATTGTCTGAACTTGATGTAAACATTATGTTTGAAAAGGGTTTGATTTCAAGACACCTTATTGATTCAAACGAATTTGGTGCTGTTATTTTGTCAAAAGACGAAGAGATTGCTGTTATGCTTAATGAAACAGACCATATTGTTGAAACAAGCACAAAAAAAGGTTTGAACTTGATTTCAGCTTACGACAGACTTAATGTTATTGATAATGAAATCTTGTCTAATTTAGATATTGCTTATGATGACTCATTTGGATTTTTGACATCTAACTTAAACCAAGTGGGAACTGGATTAACTGCAACAGTTAGTCTCTTTTTGCCTGCATTAACAATTACTGGGAAACTTAAGTCTGTTCTTTCAGGTGTTTCAAACCAAGGTTTTGAAATTCAAACAATTAGTGATTCTGCGCAAAGAACTGGTGAGTATGTCTGCACAATTTCAAATAGTCAAACTATTGGAAAACGTGAAGCAGATTATATTGTTAAACTTACTGAACTTACAATAAAGATAAGCGAACTTGAAATTCAAGCCCGCAAAGAACTCTTGTCTGTGGGATATAAAGATGAAGTTATTGATAGAGTGTATAGGGCTTGGGGAGTTCTTACAAACTGCCATAAGGTTTCAGCACAAGAGGCACAAAGGTTACTTAGTGATATAAAAATTGGCATTGCGATTGATATTATGAGATTTAAAGGTGCGGACTTTGTTGAGAATTTAATAACCGACGTTATGCCATATTCATTAACAAAAATTTCAGAGTCAAAGGTTGCAGTTGCTGACCTTGATAAATATAGAGCCAAATTTTTAGCAAACATATTAAAAACAAGAAGATTAAAATAAAGAGAGGGCAAATATGCAAGAGCAAAATCAAATTAAGTTAATGATTGAAAACTCATTAAAATTTGCTAAAGCGCTTCGTTCGAATGTTTTAGAAACTGAGCACTTGCTTTTTGGTGTGCTTTCGATTCAAGACTCACTCCCAAGCAAGATTCTTGGAATGTTTGGAGTAACAAAAGAAACTTATGCCAAAGTTGTTAAGTCTTATAAAAAGACTCAAAATGAAACTGTTGATGCTCAAATGATTTATTCAAAAAACGTGTCAAATATACTTTCAAAGGCATACAAAAAAGACGGAACAACAACGGCAAACATTAGTGATGTTTTGTATTATTTGATTTCTAAAAAAGAGTTTAAGTCTTACATTATTTTGGCTTCAGTGTTTAAACTCGACATTCAAAAAATTGTTTTGAAACTTAAACCAAGTCTTTCTCTTTATGGTGAAAAGAAACAAGAAACAAAAGTTACTTACACTGAAAATTTGCCAGATGAACTTAAAGATTTAGGTATTGACCTTACTGCAAAAATGGCGAATAGTGATATGCCAAAGATTATTGGCAGAGATGAAGAGATTTCAAGAACCATTGAAATTTTATGTAGAAAAACAAAAAATAACCCAATCTTGATTGGAGAGCCTGGTGTTGGAAAATCATCAGTAGTTGAGGGGCTTGCTCTTAATATTGTAAGAGGCGATGTTCCAGAACTCTTGAATGGGAAAACAGTTTTTTCTCTTGATATGGCTTCTCTTATGGCTGGAACAAAATTCCGCGGAAGTATGGAAGAGAAACTTAAAAAAGCAATTAATGCAATAATTTCAAACCCAAATATCATTGTGTTTATTGATGAAGTTCATATGCTTTATCAAGCGGGAAATAAAGATGGCGAGATTTCGCCAAGCGACATTTTGAAACCATATTTAGCAAGGGGAGAACTTCACTGTATTGGTGCGACAACTCTTGCAGAGTATAAATCTTACATTGAAAAAGACCCCGCGCTTGAACGTCGTTTTCAACCTGTTAATGTTGAAGAACCAACTGTTGGTGACACGATTTCAATCATAAAAAATATTAGAGGTTCGTTTGAAAAATTCCACGGTGTGAGAATTTTGGACGAGGCAGTTGATGCTGCTGTTAACTTGTCGGTTAGATATATCACAAATAGATTTTTGCCAGATAAAGCCATTGACCTTATTGATGAAGCGTGCAGCAAATTGAAGATTTCTTTGTCAGAATTTTCTGATGAAATTAGAGAGTTAAATAAGCGTGTTTTGGAACTTGATAGACAGAAGGCAGAGTGCTTGAAAAAAGGAAAAGAGGACTATTTGAAAGCAAACAAAATCAACCAAGAAAAAACGCAAATTTTAGATAAAATCAATCAAATTCGTGCAAAAGAACTCGAAATTAACGGAAAAATTGCAAATGAGATTACTGCAGAAAACATTAGGGAAGTTGTTTCTGCTTGGACAAAAATCCCAGTTAACAAACTCTCTTCAACCGAAAAAGAAATGCTTGTTAACTTAGAAAAAATTCTTGGTGCAAGAGTGTTTGGTCAGGACGATGCGGTGTCTGCTGTTGCAAATGCAATTAGAAGGTCAAGGGCAGATATCAATGACCCAAACAAGCCTATTGGTTCGTTCTTGTTTTTAGGTCCAACTGGTGTTGGTAAAACAGAACTTGCAAAGGCTGTTAGTGATGTTATGTTTAACAGTGAAGATGCAATTTTGAGATTTGATATGAGTGAGTTTATGGAAAGCCATTCTGTTGCAAGACTCATTGGTGCACCTCCTGGATATGTTGGTCACGAAGACGGTGGTGAACTTACAGACGCTGTGAAAAATAATCCATATTCAGTTGTTTTGTTTGACGAGATTGAAAAAGCACACCCAGACATTTTCAACTTGCTCTTGCAAGTTCTTGATGAGGGTAGACTTACTGACTCAAAAGGAAAACATATTAACTTTAGAAACACTGTTATCATTATGACAAGCAACAATGGTGTTCAAGACCTTATTGCGAGACGCAAGTTTGAAAAACAATCTGGCGAGAAATCTAAAGTTTCAACAGATGAGTTTTTGATGAACAAACTTCGTGATAAATTCAAGCCTGAAATTTTAAATAGAATTGACCAAATTGTTATCTTTGATACCTTGTCAAAAGAGAGTGTTCTTTCTATCACAAACCTTATGCTTGAATCGTTTGTGAAAAGGGTTGCTAAAAAAGGCATTAAACTCATTATTACTGACGAGGCAAAGAATCTTATTTGCGACAAGGGCTATGATGAAGAATATGGTGCTAGACCAATAAAAAAGGTTATTGATAAGGAAATAAAAGATATTTTGGCGAATATGATTATTAAAGGCGAGGTTGGAGACAACAGCGTTGTTAAAATTGATGCGCTTGAAAATAATTTTACATTTGATATAATTTGTTAATTATTTATTTTGTAATTTGTCAAAATTCGGTTATAATAAAGATAGAACAAGTAGGAGGGTTAGATTATGAAAATAGACATTGTTCAAAGAAATTATATTGCTAGAGATAAACTTATTGACTTGATTAACAAAAAACTTACAAGATTTGAAAAGTATTTAAGCGAAGGTGCTAGTTCAAAAGTTGTTCTTTCAAGAGCTGGAAACCAAGATAGATATAAGATGGAAATCACTGTTAAAGACACTGGTCTTTTTGTTAGAAGCGAAGTTCAATCAGATAATATGTATGTTAACCTCGATACCTGTCTTGCTAAAATTGAAAGACAAGTTGTTAGAGTTGCTGGAAAATATAAAGATAAAATCAAAAACGTTGACCCAATGGATTTGTTGTTTGCTGAAACAGTTCCTGAAGTTGAGCCAGCTAAAATCGTTAAGAGAAAAGATTTTGAACTTGATATTTTATCAGAAGAACAAGCAATTGACCAATTAGAGCTTATTGGAAATGATTTCTATATTTATAGAGACAACCAAACAAACCTTGTTAACGTTATCTACAAACGTGAAGACGGAAACTATGGTTTAATCGAAACAAGATAAAATTTCTTTAAGGCATACCTTTTCGTATGCCTTTTCTTATGGGTTTATTATGAAGAATTATTTAGAAGTTAAAAATTTATGCTATGCACACTACAAACAGCCTCTTTGTTTAAAAGATGTTACTTTTTCTATGAAGAAAAATGAGACGCTCGTTGTTGTCGGTTTTGACGATATGGGAAAAACCACGCTTTTGAATTGTGTGTCTGGGTTTGATGATAGGTATTTTGGAAATGTTTTATTAGAAGAAGTTGATATCAAAAATATTCCAGATGAAGATAAGGGATTTTCAATTTTGTATGAAGAGCCAATCTTAATCAATGGAACTATCGAAAAGAACCTAGATTTTGTTTGTAAAACTCTTGGAATTAAAAAGGAAAGAGAAGAAAAGGAAGATTTGATTTTGAAGTTTGGGCTTGAAGGAAAACTAAAGAGCAAAGTTAAAAATCTTTCTTATGCCGAAAGGGTTAAATTGAACCTTGCAAGAATTTGGATAAAGCAACCAAGGTTTGTTTTTATTGACGATATTTTTAGAAATTTGACCGCTGAAGAATCTGCAGAGATTTTGGGGTTGGTTCAAGAAGTTACTAAAAACAGCACAAACATAATTGTTTTCTCTAAAGACACTGTTTTAAAAAATAGAGAGATTGTTAATAATTTCAAAAATAATAAATTGTTATATTTAAATAACTCGGTAGGTCGTTTATATAAGAATTTTGCGGAGTTTGAAAAATCTTGTGTTGATTTAAATGCAACATTGTTCTTTGATTATTACAAAGTTGTTAATGGCGCGTGTTATGTTGAAGATGGGGCATATTTCTTTGTTGACAACACTGGCGTTCATTTTAAGTTTGATAAGGAATTTAATAAAAAGTTTAACAATGTTAAACTCGATGTTATTGAAGGGGAAGACACTGTTTTTGTATTTAAAAAGGAACTAAACTTAGAATTATATAAAAACAATGATGTGAACACTTATTTTAAAGAAGGGCTCATTATGATGTTTGCTAAGTTAGATGGTTCAAGAATTATATAAAATTATTACAAAAAACATTGAAATTCGATTTTTTATTTGATATAATGGCAATGATGTTTATAAGGAGAGCTTTATGGACTATTTATCTGGTAAATTAAACAGCTCAAATAATGATGGAAGTGTAGATGCTCATTCAAAGTCTTCAAGAAAGCACGACTCAAATTTCGTTAAGCTTTCAAAGGCTATGCTTGCTTGTCTCAGTTCTGATGAACAAGCAACCATTTCTGAAAAATATCTTACTCCTGAAATCGTATCTGTAATGCAAGACAAAGAACTTATTGATTGCATTAATGCTTTTTTTGCTAATAATTTAAATATATCTGAAACAAGTAGAAATGCTTTCTTGCATAGAAACACACTTCTTTATCGTATTGAAAAAATTAGCAGAGTTACTGGCCTCAACATTAGAAATTTTGATGATGCTATGACTTTCAAAATGCTTCTTATTATCTACGAAAAGATTAACGAAAGATATGGGAGAAAGTAATGAAACAAGATGTTTTGGAGATTATTAAAGCAGTTGATGAACTTTATGTGAATCCAAAATGTGAACTTGTTTTTTCTTCTAATTATGAATTGCTTGTTGCTGTTATTCTTTCTGCGCAATGCACTGATAAGAGAGTGAATCAAGTGACAAGCAGTCTTTTTAAAGAATACAACACGCCTCAAAAAATGATTACGCTGTCACAAGAACAACTCGAAGAAAAAATTCGTTCTTGTGGCTTTTTTCATAATAAGGCAAAGCACATTCTAGACTGCTCAAGAGATTTGATTGAAAAGTATAATGGTGAAATTCCTTCAAATAAAAAAGAGTTAAAAGGTCTTGCAGGAGTTGGTGAAAAGACTGCAAATGTTGTTTTAGCAACAGCGTTTGGTGTTCCAGCGATTGCGGTTGACACTCACGTTTTTAGGGTTTCAAACAGGCTTGGGCTTGCAAACTCAAAAGATGTTTTGAAAACACAAAAACAATTAGAAAAGAAATTACCAAAAGATAAATGGATAAAGTTCCATTATGCGCTTGTGTTGCACGGAAGATATGTGTGCAAATCACAAAGACCAAATTGCAAAGAGTGTAAACTTAGCGCACTTTGTGCGTATAAAAATAAGAAATAGGAGAAGATGTATGTATCTTGATAGAGTTAAAATCTTTATAAAGGCTGGCGACGGCGGTAACGGAAAAACCAGTTTCCATACTGAAAAGTATGTTGAAAAGGGTGGCCCAGACGGCGGTGATGGTGGAAACGGTGGTTCCATTGTTTTTGTTGCGGACAGGTCAGTTGATAGTTTGATTGATTTTAGATTCACAAAGCATTTTAGGGCTGAACGCGGTGTTAATGGCGGCAGCAGAAATATGCGTGGAAAGAATGGCGAAGACTTAATCATAAAAGTTCCTTGTGGAACAGTTATTCGTGACAATGAAACAAACAACATTATTGCGGATATGTTTGAAGATGGTTCAACAATTACTGTTTTGAAAGGTGGTCTTGGTGGTCTTGGAAATGCTAGATTTAAGTCATCAACAAGACAACGTCCAACATTTTCTCAAACAGGTCAACTTTGCGAAGAAAAAGAAGTTATTTTGGAACTCAAAACAATTGCTGATGTTGGACTTATTGGTTTTCCTAACGTTGGAAAGAGCACAATTCTTTCAATGCTTACAAATGCAAAACCAAAGATTGCAAACTATCACTTTACAACACTTGCACCAAATATTGGCGTATGTAAATATGGTGGCTCTTCGTTTGTTATTGCGGACATTCCTGGTCTTATTGAAGGTGCGAGCGAAGGCGTTGGGCTTGGACACTATTTCTTGAGACATATTGAAAGAACTAGAATTCTTCTTCACGTTATTGATATTTCTGGTAGTGAAGACAGAGACCCTTATGAAGATTTTAAAATCGTAAACAACGAACTTAAAAAGTATGGAAACAGCGTTGAATCGCTCCCACAAATTATTGTTCTTAACAAGATTGATTTGGTTGACGATGAGTCAAAAATTAAGGAATTTAAAACAAAGGTTTCAAAACTTAAAAAGAAATACGAAATTGTTGAGGTTTCAGCGGTTTCAAACAATAATCTTGATGAACTTTTGAATAAAACAATAGAATTGCTTAAAACCTTGCCTCCAAAGCAAAAACTTGAGTTTGAGCCATTTGTTTATGAAAGACCAAATCCAAATAGATGGGAAATTATTAAGCACGATGACGGAACATTTGAAGTTGTTGGTGGATTTATTGATGAGCTTGTTAGAGGAGTTGTTCTTTCTGACTTCCAATCATTCTCATACTTCCAAAAGGTGCTTAAAGATAAGGGTATTATCAAAGAATTAAAGAAACAGGGTGCAGATGAGTTCTCAACCATTCGCATCAAAGATATTGATTTTGAAATTAAGGAGTAATTTATGTTGAATTCAAATCAAAGAGCAAAACTTAGAAGTTATGCTTCAACAATTGATGCAACAACCATTATTGGAAAAGATGGGCTTACTGATAATGTTTTAGAACAAATTGATAAGCAACTTTTCTCTCACGAAATGGTTAAGGTTTCAGTTTTAGAGGGTGCTGAAGAGTCTGCAAAAGATTATCTTAAGCAAACAGCAGAAAAACTTAAGGCTGAAGAAGTTTGTTCAATTGGTAGAAAGTATGTAGTTTATAGAATGTCTAACAAAAAGGGCATTAAACACATTGAGTTTTAGGTGAAATTATGAAACTTGTTTTGATTGGTGGTGGAAACTACGGAGTTCAAGAATATTTGCCATATAACTTAAAAGAAATTGATGAAAAAATTGTTAGTCTTTCAAATAAAGCACACCCAAGGCTATTGTTTATTGGGTTTACTGAAAGGTCAAATTATTACTATTCATTTATAAAGAGAAACTTTATGAATCTTGGCTGTCAATGTGAATATTTGAAATATGATGAATTTGATAATCAAAAAACGGTTGACGGAAAGTTTAAACGTGCTGATATTTTGTATCTTGGCGGCGGAAATACTTTATTTTATATGAAACAAATCAAAAAGTTTGGACTTGATAAAAAGATTGTTGAGTTTGCTGAGCAGGGAAAGGTTGTCGCTGGTTTATCTGCTGGCTCAATTATTTGCTGTAGCTTAGGAATGTCTGATTCAAGAAATTATCAAGGCAAAGTTAAATATACTTGCGTTAAGGGGCTTGGATTATTAGATTTTGTATATGTTCCGCACTATCAAAATTCAAATAGACCTGATGATATTGAAAGGTTTATGTCATATAAGAAAAAGATGACTGCAATATGTTGCGATGAATGTGCTGCGTTTGTGGTTGAAGATGATAAATTTTTTACATTAAAAACCAACGAAAATTCAAAGGTATTTAAATGTAAATTTGAAAATAAAATTTTAAAACAAACTGAAATTAAAACCCAAGGAAATCTTTTAGATTTAATTTAAAACTAATGATTGACAATGAATTCGGTTTGTGATAGAATTTGGGTATG
>SVHI01000012.1 GCA_015055905.1 Clostridiales bacterium
GATTTAACAAAATAATACAAGGAGATTTTATGAACAAAAAAATATTTGAAGTTTTTGATGCGGAAGAAATTATTGTAATTTTTAATAAAAACGAAATAAGTGAGTTGGTGAATATTTTAAAAGAAAATAACATCAGATGTAATGCAGAAGATTTTGAATCTTATTTATGGGTTAGATTTGATAAAAACAGTACTTTGGCTTTTAGCAATTTTGGTCCAATAAATGAAAGATGCAGAGCATATGATTTTAAGACTTTCAAAGAGAAAATAAAGGTTTAACGAATACTTCTATCAAGACAAGCACACGTCTTGTCGTCAAGTTGACTTTTAACTCTATTTTTGTTAAACTAAAAGTAGTGTTAAGGTTCGAAAAAATCTCCGTTTAAGTCAAATTTTTCGGAGCCAAAATAAAAAGTTCGAACCAAAAGGTTCGAGCTTTTTTGCTTTTATTAATGTTTATATTTTTATTTATAGTTTTGATAAAGGAGGGACCCTATGTTGTCTGTTCTACCTGAATTGCCTAATATGAATGCATATAAAAAAGAACACGATTTAGCACTTCGTAACATATTTAAAAACGAAATCAAACCTAATTTTTTAATCAAAATTTATCATAAAGTTCTTGAAATTTTAGATGTTGACATATTTAAGTATTATCAAATTCCTACACCAACAATTGAAAATTCTATCGCTGGAAATATGTTAAATTTTGATAACGATATATGCAAAATGATTATTGGAATACACAAATCAAATATGATATTTGCTGGTGATAGTGAGAAGCGAGAAAAAGAAAATAGTGATGAATACTCTAAACAAATAGCAAATCAAACTATTGAGCATATAAAATTGAGAGAATATGGTAGTTCTTATTTTAGACAAAAACAAATTATTGCTGGTGATAGATTTATTTATTTTCCTCTACCATATGATTTATTTGTTATTTGTATGAAAATGAATGATTTATTAAAGAATAATCAAAATATTCCTTGTTTTTCAATATTTGCCAAAACTTCCAATATGGCGATGTCTGCATTATCTTTATTGGAAGATAATTTTCTAGATAACGCATATCCTCTTTGTAGGGGGTTAATTGAGCTTTACTTAACACTTTTTGCAGTATTAGAAAACAAAAATGCTTTAAAAAAATACATTGATTTTTCTAAGATAGAGGCTGAAATATCTAGACACGGTAAAGATTATCCAAAAGAATTTTATGATTTATATTATAATATTAAAGAAACTAAAGATAAAAATTTACAAATTCATCAATACTTACATTTTGGCTGGGTTGATGAATTAAAAAACTATCACAAAATAGTCAAAGAAAACCCATATACGATTTCGAGTTTAATTTATTATTTAGAAAAAACAAATAGTGATATGGATTTTAAATTTTTTACAGATTACTATAAGATATGTAACTCTTATGTCCACGCAAATACACTTACATATCAATATCCTTTAAGTGCATATTTTGAAATCATTACTATGCTTTCTTTAACACTAGGGAGAAGTTTTGAAGATTTGTGTGGATTATTAAAATTTGATGGTATAATTAATGGTGTAAATATCTTAGAAAAGTCTATATTTGATTACAAGGTTGTTTTATTACAACACGATAAAATAACGCCTGAGAACCTAAACAAGTATTATAATATATAATATTTACACTTATGGTATGGGTCCAAAATCATTCTAACTCGAATGGGTTAGAATTTTTTTTGTTGATTTTTTTGCGGGTGTTTGTGTATTATATATTATATGACTACGTTTTATTCTATTATTAAAGATATTATTCGAACTGAAGAATTTCGAAAAATGAAAAATTACAAACATCACATAAAGGGTAATTTATTTGAACATTCACTCAAAGTTGCCTTTTTATGTTATAAATACCATAAGAAGAAGGGTATGAAAATCAGTATTGAAGAGTTTGTGAGAGGGGCGTTATTGCACGATTATTATCTCTATGATTTACACGGTGATGGCAAAAAACACAGGTTTCACTGGTTCAAACACCCAAGGCTGGCTCTTGAAAATGCTTTGAAAAAATATCCAGACCTCACAAAAACGCAGCAAGATATGATTTTGCATCATATGTTTCCTTTAACGCTGGTTCCGCCAAAAACGAAGGCAGGGTGGTTGGTTTGTTATTACGATAAAGTCGCCGCTGTCAACGACCGCTTTAGAAAAAGAAAAAAGACTTATAAATAAATAGGAAGACGGCAAGGTCTTCCTTTTTTTGTTGACAAAATTCGAGTGAGACATTTATAATAAAAATGTAACAATATAAGGGTGGTGTAGAGATTATGGAAACGCTCGTACTGGTTTTAATTACTTTAGGAATTATTATTTTGAAAAAAACTATTTCAAAGGCAAGATTTTTGAAAAAAAGAAGAAAAACAAACAAACTTCTTGAACAAAAATTAAAAGAAGAAAATTTTAAGCCAACAAAAACAATTAATGTTTTGGATAGTAGAACTATCAATTCTTTGAATGAAGATAGACAAAAGATTTTTGTCGATGCTAAAAACAAGAAACTCTTTTTGACAGACTATGCAAATCAAAAATTTTATAACTTGAATTTTAGTGATGTTGTTGGTTGCGAAATTTTTGAAACAAACTCAATTTCTGGAAAGAGAAGGGATTTGGAAAACTGGTGCAACTCTTTAAAATTGATTATTAAAATCAATAATATGGATATGCCTCAAATTTCTTATGATATTGTTGTTAAAGCAAAAGTTGACAAAGAGAGCAATATTTATTCAACATTAAGAAACTCAACTCAAGAAGTTAAGGCTTTCTTTGATGTTATCAATTCAGAGCCAGCTGCAACAAAGAGCAAAAAGTTTGTTTATTGCATTTATTGTGGCGCTAAAAACCACGCAGATTCGCTTAAATGTGAGTCTTGTGGAGGCGATTTAAAATAAAACCAAAGTCAGTGATTTTCACTGACTTTTTTTGTGTGGTGATTTGTGGTGTTATTGACTTTTGAAGTGCAGAGTGATATCATTTAACTATGAAATTTGATTTATTTAGAGCATATTGTTTTGATAAAAAAGGGAATATGAGATATGACCGTGCGAGTAAATGGATGGGGCTCACTCCAAGTGACCTTTATTTTTGGCACAAGGGTCATTTTGATTTAATCAATACTGCAACGCTTATGTCGGGAGTTTTTGTTGGATATAGACCAACATCAAAGAGCCCTATGTTTTATGCGCCTTGGAGATTTGATACTTGCTATCATTCAAATGAAGATTTAAGGCGTATTCGAGAAATTGTTACAAAGAAAAATACACCAGATTGGGCGACTTATGATTATTTTATAATGGACGCATCAGGCAGAATTTTGTTCAGAAATTTTGAACTTGAGAAAACCATTGATGATAACGGAGTTATTCACCTTTCTTCGCCTGAGCACGATTTAAACGACTTGGTGTATCCTGCGGAAAGAAGGAAGTATAGTTATAAACATCATTTCTGCTATGGAAGAGGTTTTAAAGAGTTGAATAGACATATTATTGGTATGGCTGATTCAAAGATTATTAAGACTCCAAAAAACTTTAAAAGAGGTTTTGCAGAAGTTGAAAATTTAGAGAGAGAATAAAAAAGAAGACGCGAGGTCTTCTTTTTTTATTCTTTTGAATCTGGTTCTTTTTCAATTTTGGCTGAGCCGCAGTTAGGACATTCGTCAAGATTGTCTTTATATCTAGAGCCGCAATGCAAACAAGTGACTTTCTTTATTTTTGGTGCGTGATGAATTTCTTTGATAATAATTTCTGGTTCAGGCTCAACGAATTCAGGTTCAGTTAAGATTGCAAATAATCTGCGATGGGTATATTTTGGTTTGTGAATTGTTATTGCAAGAACTAAGAATACCACGGAGAAGATATAAAACAAAATAAATCTTAAACGTGCATCTAAGATTTCAACCATATATCTAGGAATTGGTTCTTTTGACTCGTTTTGCGATGTTGGTTTTTCGCCAATTTCTTTTTCAATATCACCGATAATTGAAAATACTTTTGTGCGTTCGAGTTCTTTTTCGTAAGAGGTTACTTGTAAATATGTCCAATCGCTGTGGTTGTCACCGTCATCGTCAACACCTCTAGCCCAAATTACATAGTCGTCCATTTCAAAATCTGCATCAACTGTTACCACATAAGTAGCTTTGCTTTTGCTAGAAAAGAAGTTGTCTTCAGACTCGTCAATGCGTATATAAATAGAGTCGTCTTCTCGATTCTCAATATAAACTGCACCTAAAATCTTTAAATTTTTGTCTGTGAAATTGATGACTTCAAGGGTTAGTTGGTTTTCAGTGTTTGAAATGGCTGCATACGATTCTTTATACAAAAATTTTGCAAAATTTGATGTTGTCATTCTATTTTCATAGTGGCTGGCAGAATAGGTTCTGTCATATAAATCAAACATTTCCTTATACTTTTTATCCCAGGTTTCTTCACGCTCTTCAAGTGTGGTATTGATGCAATAAATTGAGCCATCGATTGGGGTTTTTATAAAAGTAAAAATTATTGCAAAAATAAGGCAAATTGCGGAAATACTTGCCATTATGATTCTTGTAATTTGAATTTTTGTTAATTTTTTCTTTTTCTTAACAACCTCAGTTGTTTTTGATTCATTTTCTTTTTCCATAAGAAAATTATAGCATATCCAAAAATTCAATACAACAAAAAATATAAAGGTTTAAAAGGTGGCTTGTGAGAGGGGAAGTGTTTAAAGAAAAGAAAAAGCCTATTGAGGTTAATCAATAGACTTTCTTGGTTATTCGCCAGGTTCATTTTGTTTTAGAAGAGCAACCCATTCTTGCTTGCTCATTCCAACGATTGCTTTATATAAATCGTCAATCTCATTGAGGAGTGAGTATATTTTAACAGGGCTGTTGCTGTGGTCATATACAACCACATAAGCATTGACGCCTTGATTTTGTGCTTGTGTCAAAAGACTGTCGGCACGTGCAAGACTCAAGCTATCGCCAAGACACACTGCACTCGCTTTGATTTGTTCGATTAATTGTTCGTTTGTTTTCATTTTTTTCTCCCTTATGGCATATTTTACCACAAGATTATTGTATAATATTTTCAAGAAATTTTCAAGTGGTATTGCCCTAAATTTCAATGATATTGAAGCCTGCGGAGCGAATGAGCCTGTTGTAGACTGCAAGCGAAATGCCAGTCATATCAGGGCAACGAACAAACACTTGCTCGGCGTCGGTTTCGTCTAGTTCACGAAGGATTGAGAAAAGATTGTGGGCTTGTGATTTTGGGTCACTAATGTTTCCATAAGACATTGCAGGAACGGGCATAAGTTTTTCTTCGCCGTCAAAGCACATTACAAAGGTGTTTTCAGTTTTATGGCTGTTTATGAAGCCAATAAAGTCTTCGAGTGAAGATTTTATAATTGTTACTTTTGCGTTTGGCGCATAGTGCTTATATTTCATTCCTGGAGAGAGAACTTTTGATTCATCAGTGACACCAGCAGTGACTTCTTTTGCAAGCAAAACATTTTTATTTAAAACTTTTTCGATGTCTTCTTTTGTGATAATACCTGGTCTTAAAATAACGGGTGTTTTTTCAAGGACTGAGATAACTGTTGATTCAACGCCTGCATCACACTCGCCACCATCAATAATAAGCGGAATTCTGCCTTTCATATCAACATAAACATCTTTTGCAGTTGTTGGGCTTGGTTTTCCGCTAAGGTTTGCACTAGGGGCGGAAAAGGCTATGCCAGATTTGCTGATGATAGCCCTTGCGATTTCGTTTGATGGCATTCTTACGCCGACGCTATCGAGACCTGCAGATGTTTCATTGCAGATTTTTTTGCCTTTTGGCATTATAATTGTGAGTGGACCTGGCCAAAAGGCTGAGGCAAGTTTCCCTGCGTCTTCATTAAATTCACAAACGATTCCATCTAACATATCAATGCTTGCAATGTGAACGATTAGAGGGTTGTCGGCGGGTCTTCCTTTTGCCTCAAAAATTTTTTTGATGGCAGAAGAAGAGGTTGAGTCGCCAGCAAGTCCATAAACAGTTTCGGTTGGAACGCCAACAACTTCGCCTTTTTTCAAGAGTTCACACGCGAGTTTAATTGAATCTTCATTTGCTTTTAGTAACTTAGTTTTCATAAGGCTATTTTAGCACTTAAAAACGATTTATTCAATTAATTTACTCACAAAAAAAAGCCGACTGGGATTGCCAGTGGGCTTTTTGTTTTATTCGCCAGGTTCGGTTTGGCTTGAAAGGTCAAGTGATTGAACATATTCTTCTAAACACATTCCAGATTCTTTAATTGCTTTTGCGTGTTCTTTTCCAACAAACCTTATATGCCAAGGCTCTGGGCGATAGCCAGTTATTTCTTGTTTTTCAGCAGTATATCTTTGAATGAATCCAAAGTCTGCAAGAGCTTCGTGCAAAAGGGCATACATTTCTTTCTTTTGTTCTGGACTTGGTTGTTTTCTATATAATATTTTTTCTGGAAGAGAGAGCCTGTTTGCAATTTTTTGAATTGGTGCGGCGTGTGCAAATTCTGGCTTAACATCAAGAGCGAGACCTGTGTGGTGCTCACTTGTTCCAGGGAATGCAACACGCTTGTATGCTTGTTCTTCGCCAAGTTCTTGAATGAACTCATCGAGCACTTTTTGTTGGGTTTCAACACTTCTGCCTGCAGAGGTTAAAAACAAAGCGATTCCGTGAGTTGAAAGCATATATTCAGCAAGTGCTCTAAACGCTTTAAGGGTTTCTTCTTCAACAAAAGTTGCGCCGTCGGTATCTCTAATTTTGACCATATTAAAGTTTTCAGTCATTGATTTACTGAAAAGGTGTTGTTTGTTAACTAGGGCTAAATAATCATTTGAATTTGCCATAATTTTCTCCTTTGTATACCACTATTTTACCACAAATTATGCGTTATGTAAACAATAAAAATTTTATTAAAAATGACAAAAAGAAATTTGACATAATATATTTATTTTAGATATATTGGAAATATCAAATAAAAAGGAGATTATATTAATGAGATTACAAGATAAAGTTGCTGTTGTTACTGGCGCATCAAGTGGCGTTGGTAGAGAAATCGCACTTCTATTTGCAAAGGAAGGTGCAAAGGTTGTTGCCGTTGCAAGACGTGCAGAAAGACTTGCTGACCTTGAAGCACAAAGCAAAGACCTTCCAGGAGAAATTGTTGCTTTTGCTGGAGATATTTCAGTTGAAGAAACAAACGCAAAAATGATTGATTTTGCGGTTGAAAAATTTGGTAAATTTGACATTCTTATCAATAACGCTGGTGTTATGGATAACTTTGCGCCAGTTGAAAACCTTGACACAGAACTTCTTCAACGCTTGATGGCTGTTGACGTTTATGGTCCAGCTTGGGCTACAAGAAAGGCTGTTAATGTGTTTATGAAAAATAAAACAGCAGGTAGCATTGTAAACGTTGCTTCAATCGCTGGTATTTGTGGCGGAAAGAGTGGTTGTGCTTATACAATGGCTAAGCACGCTGTTATTGGTCTTACAAAAAATACAGCATTTTCTTGCCGTTTAGATAACATTCGTTGCAACGCAATCTGCCCAGGTGGAATCAATACTGAAATGACAAATCCAGCACTTTTTGCTAATGCTGACCAAAAAGGCTTGCAAAGTGCAATGCTTGCTGGCAATTTTGGAACAAGAAGTGCTGAGCCAGAAGAAATTGCTAATGTTGCACTCTTCCTTGCTAGTGACGAGGCTGCAGTTGTTAGTGGTGCTATTGTTACTGCTGACAGCGGTTTAACAACATTCTAATAGTTAAAAACAAAAGGCTAACCAGTAGGTTAGTCTTTTTTAGCGAAGAAGAGAATTGTTTGACTTTTTTTGCGGTCGGATATAGAATATTGTTGAGGAAAGTTATGGAAAAAAAAGGAACACATAAAAAAACGATAAGACTAATTTTTATTGCAATGGCGCTTTTTACTTTTGCCGTTGTTTGTGCAATAATTTTTCCGGAGAGTGAATTTGCTACTATGTGGCTGATTGGATTTCCTGCAACAGTGAGTATTTTCTTTTGGGGTGCCGCTGTTATTTATGGAATTTATGAGTCAGTTCAGGCAAAGAAAAACCAAGGAGAAGAGATAGTTGAGGGCGAAGAAAATGCTGAACAAGAAAATGCTGAAGAACGCCCAGTAAAGGTTTGCAAATATTGTGGAACTGAAAATGATATAGAAGACCGTAAGTGCCACACCTGTGGTGCAGGACTTAAAAGAACACCAAAAAACAAAAAGGCTAACCAATAGGTTAGTCTTTTTTATTGTTGAGAATATTCTTCAAATGGAGAGAGGACGCCAGCTTCGGCTCTCTTTTTTCTTGCTTCTTCAATATCCATTTCGCGGAAACGATATTTGGCTAAGATGAGCGTAGCAACTAATAGTGAAGAGAGTGATGTGATTGAAAGGGCAGAATATTTTTGACCGATTGAGTTCATTGCGTCTTTGTAGTCGTCATATTCGGCAACGACTTGCTGAACTCGTTTGTCGTCTTCTAAGCCTCTTAAAAACTCTTCGAACTTTTTGTCGCTAGATGTGGTTTCAATTATGTGTTGAAATTCATCATAAGTGATTTCGCCAGCAACGAGTTTGTCGGTTGCCACTCTTTGTGTTTCTGCCATAAAAGCCTCATATTCAGCACTTTCTCTATATTCACTAAGTGATTCAGCAATAGGCTTTTTTTCAGGGATTTGTTTTACTGCAAGGCTTGTAAACAAACCGTTGCAAAGATAGAGTGTTGCTGCAAAGGCATAGATGAGCCAACCGATTTTAACTGGCGTTTTGCAAGCTTGATATCTTTTTTCTTCTTCGCAAAGTTCCTCAGCGTTTAACATTCTAATTTCAGGTTCTTTCTTTTCTTTCTTTTTCATAAGTGTTCTCCGTAACTCAAAAGTATAACACAAAATTTTGTTTTTTCAAGAGTGAATTTTTAACAAAAGAAAAACCTCAACGCGTTGGTTGAGGTTTTGTTAAAGTTCAAGGTCTTTGCCGATTGTGTTTCGGTTGTAGTCCCAGAGATATTCGATTGGGTCAACAATATCCTTTTTATATTTGCCGTGAAGGCGTTTGTCTTTAACGGCTTTTTTGATGTCAGCAGGGAAGTCGTGTTCAAGCGCAGCTTTTAATGCTTCGATGTTCTTTTGTGAAAGAACTCCGTCTTGAATGAGTTCGCGAATATTTTTAACTCTTTGCATATAGCAGATGCGGTCATATTTTTGTTGAGGTGTTGCGCTTTCGTAAGGCATAACTAAAAAGTTTGAAAAATCATCTTTTTTGTGACCTTCACAATTAAAGAAAATTGTCATTTGTTCAAGGTCGATGGTGATGATACCTTCATATTTTTCTGCACCTTTTGTTTTATAGAAAAAATAATTTTTTGTATGTCTGTCGACATCGGTTCTTAGTTCGTCAATCAAGAACACATTTTTGAGTTGCTCCAAACAGTCTGGTGTCATAAATTGCAAAAGGCGATGGACAAGATTTGAATCATAGAAAACCGCCCATTTTTCTTTTCCAAAAAATTCGTGAACGATTTGTGAATATTCAATGTCTCTTCCTGCAAGGGTTGTGTCAAGAAAATCAATGCTTGAAACATCTTGTTGGAGAGATGTTGTGCCATATTTGTTGTTGTCATCAACAAAGTGAATTTTTGGTGTTAAAATTCCAATGTCGTTATACATTTGTGATGAGGCAATTGAGCCGAGACTGGTTTGATTGCTGGTGTCTTTTTTTATAAAGTGATTTGGTGCGTGAGGAACTTGAATTCTTTGGGTTGAACGGTTTAAATTATCGACTGTTCGAATGAATCTTGAATCTTTCTTTGAACCAAGAATTTTTGCTGCATCTTCAACGCTTTTGCTGCTTAAAAATTCGGCAACTTTCTTTTCCATACCCACACACCTCCATTATATTAATAATATTTTACCATTTGTTTGCAGGGCGTGTCAATAGTGACAAATTTGATTTAAATCAACATTTTCTTTTTACTTTGCGAATTTGTTTGATATAATATAGGTGTAATTTTCAAAGGAGAAACTATGCTAAAAAGTTTATTTTCTAAAAATCATAAATTTTCAACATCACCAAAAGCGAGAACAAAATATGGAATTTTTGCTAGCATTTATGGAATTATTACAAACCTAGCTTTGTGCGTTGCAACATTCTCGGTTGGTTTGATTAGTGGTTCGGTTGCGCTTATGTCAGAGGCTGTTAACGTTCTTTCAGACGGAATTTCGTCTGGCGTTACGCTTCTTGGATTTAAAGTTTCAAGCAAACCAGCAGACAAGCGTCACCCATTTGGATATGCAAGATTTGAATATGTTTCTGCGCTCATAATTTCATTTATTATCTGCATTATTGGTGCAGTGTTGTGCAAAAGTTCATTTGACAAAATCATTAAGCCAGAAGAGGTTATTGTTTCTTGGGCGATGCTCATTGTTTTGGCTGTAAGTGTGGTTGTGAAGATTTCACAATACCTTATTTATAAAAGAATAGGTGAGGCGATTGATTCCGAAACATTAAATGCAAGCAAGGTTGATACAAGAAATGACTCTATTGTTACATTCCTTACACTTGTCGCAATGATTTTTATGTGGGTGACAGGCATTGACATTGATGCTTATGTTGGTTTAGCGGTTTCACTGTTTATTGTGGTTTCTGGATTTAAAGTTCTTTTAGATGCGGTTAGTCCACTTTTGGGTGAAAAGCCAGATGAAGAACTTGTTAAGAAAATCAAAAGAAAACTCAAGTCTTTCGATGGTGTTCTTGCGTTCCACGAACTCATTGTTCATAGTTACGGAAAAGATACAAACTTTGTTTCGGTTCACATTGAAGTTTCGGCTGATGATGACCCACTTGCCATTCACGAAATGGTTGACCAAATTGAAGAAGATTTCTTGAAAGATTTAAAAATTCACTTGGTTGTTCACACAGACCCAGTTGACAACAAAAACGCTGAGGTAAACAAACTAAAAGCAAAAGCGCAAAAGGTTTTGAATGGAATAAACAAAAAACTTGTGATTTGTGATTTCCACGTTTCAGAGAAAAAGAAATACACTCACATTATGTTTGACTGCACTGTGCCTTATGAACTTGGCATTACAAAAGCAAAGATTTTAAGACATCTTAGAGACAGCTTTGAAGGCGACGGAAAATTGTATAAATTTAGAATCGATATTGATAGAGATTTTAGTTAAAATTTTAAAATTGATACAATTTTATTTCATTAATCATTTTTAATAGTGATATAATGAAAAAGGTAAGAATTTTATTAAAGGAGAATTTTTATGGGATTTTTAAAAGGTAAAACCGCAATTATTACTGGAGGAGGAAGACCAACACCACTTAGCGATGGTTCTGCAGGTTCAATCGGTTACGGAATTGCTACAGCGTATGCAAAAGAAGGTGCAAACCTTGTGCTTACAGGCAGAAATGTTCAAAAACTTGAAGATGCAAAGCAAGAACTTGAAAAGAATTATAAAGTTAAGGTTTTGGTTGTTGCTGCTGACGTTAATGCTGGGGCAGATAACGAGGCAGTGGTTAACAATGTTGTTAAACAAACAATAGATGCGTTTGGAAGAATTGACGTTCTTATCAACAACGCTCAAGCGTCAGCTTCAGGTGTGTCACTTGCTGACCACACAACCGACCAATTTAACCTTGCTATGTATTCAGGTCTTTATTCTGCATTCTATTATATGAAGGCGTGCTATCCACACCTTAAAGAAACAAAGGGAACCGTTATCAACTTTGCGTCAGGTGCAGGTTTGTTTGGAAACAAAGGACAATCTTCTTATGCTGCGGCAAAAGAGGGTATTCGTGGCTTGAGTAGAGTTGCTGCAACTGAATGGGGTCCAGACGGAATTAATGTAAATGTTATTTGTCCGCTCGCTTGGACAAGCCAACTTGAACAATTTGAAAAGGCTTATCCAGATGCATTCAAGGCAAATGTTCACACTCCACCAATGGGCAGATTTGGTCATAGTGAATTTGATATTGGCAGAGCTTGTGTGCAACTTGCTTCACCAGACTTTAAGTATATGTCTGGCGAAACACTTACATTTGAAGGCGGTATGGGACTTCGTCCATAATTTTGAAAAAAACAAAAATCTTCGTTGACAAATGTTGTAAAATTTTGTAAAATGTTCATCGTTAGCTTGTTTGATTTGTGATAAATTTTTTGCGTTATCATATATTAAATTAGCCACGAATATTGATTTGAAAAAAATCAATTAAACAATCTTATTAAATCCGTGAGGGAGTAGTAAGCGCTAAATAACAGCGGAACGGGGTCAACAACCGACTGAAAAGTCTGGCCGCGTTTTAAAATTCAAGACTCATGTGATAGCAATCAGCTACACAGAGGGTCGAATTAATAAAAAGTTTAATCCAAGTGTAACTGAAGTGTTGCCCTTGGATTTTTTATTGTGCGTTTTCTTGGTTTGGGTTCAAATCACACAAAAAAAGGAGAAAAAAATGGGTGAATATTGTGAATACCCCGAAACCGTTGTGCAGAGTCTTGAGTCTGACACAGTTAACGGTTTAACCGCTGCTCAAGTTAAAGAAAGAACTGAGAAATACGGCAAAAACAAACTTCAAGAAAAAAAGAAAAAATCGTGGTTGGCACGCTTTTTTGAACAATTTAAAGACGCAATGATTATCATTTTGATTATTGCATCGGTTGTTTCATTTGTGATTGCGTGCATCGAAAAAAATCCAAGCGAGTTTTTCGAACCAGCACTTATTTTGCTTATTGTTATCATTAATGCAATTATGGGTGTAATGCAGGAAAGCAAGGCTGAAAAGGCTCTTGACGCATTAAAAAATATGTCTGCGCCACACGCACGTGTTATTCGTGACGGCACAGAAAAAGTTATTAATGCCAGCGACCTTGTTCCTGGAGACATTATCATTTTGGAGGCTGGTGACTTTGTTCCAGCAGATGCTAGACTTATTAAAAGTGTAAGCTTAAAAAGTGAAGAGTCTGCGCTTACTGGTGAATCTGTTCCAACAGAGAAAAATGCTAATGCCAGAGTTAAGAAAAATGCACCTATTGGAGACAGAACAAATATGGTTTTCTCTGGTTGTAGCATAACTTATGGAACTGCAACTGCGATTGTTGTTGCTACTGGTATGGACACGGAAATGGGTAAGATTGCTAACCTTTTGGCGGGTGAAAACGAAGGGCAAACTCCGCTCCAAAAGAAACTTTCAAAACTTGGAAAATATCTTGGTTTTGTGGCTCTTGCTGCGTGTGCTATTATCTTTGTTGTTGGAATTTTGAGTAATGTTGGTGTTCTTGATATGTTTATGACCGCGGTGTCGCTTGCGGTTTCTGCTATTCCTGAGGGACTCCCTGCGATTGTTACGATTGTGCTTTCTATTGGCGTTCAAAGAATGGTTAAGAAAAATGCTATCATTCGTCGTCTTCCTGCGGTTGAAACTTTGGGTAGTGCATCAATTATTTGTTCAGACAAAACAGGAACTCTCACTATGAACAGAATGACTCTTGTTGAGGCTTATGTTGATGGTGAAAAAGAAAGGGAAGAGATTAATGAATCAAACTCTTCAAAAGTTAAAAAACTCTTAAGTTATGCAACGCTTTGTTGCGACGGCTCAGTTGTTGTTGAGGGTAAAAAAGAAAAACATATTGGTGACCCAACTGAGACAGCGATTGTTTATGCGGCTTACAAAAACGGGTTAGACAAAGAGGCTCTCAATGCAACATATCCAAGAAAGGGTGAAATTCCTTTCGATTCAGACAGAAAACTTATGAGCACAATTAACGAGATTAACGGAAAACACTATGTAATCGTTAAAGGTGCGGTTGATGTTATTGAGAACCTTTGTGTTGCTGGAGACCTTGAAAGGGCAAAACAAATGAACGAAGAAATGAGTAGTCAAGCTCTTCGTGTTCTTGCGGTTGCTTATAAAGAAATTGATGAGGTTCCAAAGAATCTCACTCCACAAAAAATTGAATGTAATTTAACATTTATGGGGCTTGTTGGTATGATTGACCCTCCAAGACCAAAGGCGAAAGCTGCTGTTGCAACTTGCCGTGAAGCAGGTATTAAGCCTATTATGATTACTGGTGACCACGTTGTTACTGCGTCAGCGATTGCTAAAAAACTTGGTATTTTGCTTGATGGTGACAAGGCGATTACTGGAACAGAACTTGATGAGATGAGTGATGAAGAACTCGACAGTCAACTTGAAGAAATTTCGGTTTATGCGCGTGTTTCCCCAGAAAACAAAATTAGAATCGTTAAGGCTTGGCAAAGAAAAGGTCAAGTTGTTTCAATGACTGGTGACGGTGTTAATGACGCTCCAGCGCTTAAAGCTGCCGACATTGGCTGTGCGATGGGTATTGCTGGAACCGATGTTGCAAAAGGTTCTGCAGATATGATTTTGACAGACGACAACTTCTCAACAATCGTTGATGCGGTTCGTGAGGGTCGTGGTATTTATGCAAACATTAGAAAGGTTATTGGATTCCTACTTGGAACAAACATAGGTGAAGTTGTTGCTGTGTTCTTTGCAATGATTTTCTGGCAAGTTAGTCCATTCCTTTCAATGCAACTTTTGATGATTAACCTTGTAACTGACAGTTTGCCAGCGATTGCGCTTGGTATGGAGGCTGTTGAGGCTGACGT
This sequence comes from Clostridiales bacterium, assembly GCA_015055905.1. GTDB lineage: Bacteria > Bacillota > Clostridia > Christensenellales > UBA1242 > RGIG1681. The sequence goes on from SVHI01000012.1 coordinate 14,694, forward strand.
AATGAAACAAAAACCTAAGCCAAAGAATGAGGGCTTGTTTGCTCACGGTCTTGGCATTAAGATTGTTCTTCAAGGCTTTATGTTTGGTATTTTGGCACTTGTTGCCTTTAAACTTGGTGATAGTGTGACAGGCACACTTGCTGGTGGTCAAACACTTGCTTTTATGACTCTTGCTCTTTCACAAACAATTCAAGCATTTAATATGCGTTCAGAAAAATCACTTTTCAAGATTGGTGTGTTCTCAAACAAAACACTCAACCTATCTTGTGTGTTTTCTGTGGCTCTTTTGGCGTTAGTTTTATTCACTCCTGTTAGAATTCCATTTGGACTTGCAGTGTTGCCTACAAGCCTTTATTTGATTGGTCTTGGTCTTGCATTTGTTCCACTTGTTGTTATGGAAATAGCAAAAGCGATTGAACACGCTTATGCAAAAAGAAAAGCAAATACAAAATAATAAAAACACCCAAACGGGTGTTTTTTTGTTGAGACAAAATTGTTATAAAATTATTTGCTAAAATATTAAAGAATTTAATATAATAAAAATATGAAGAAGTTTAATAATTTATCAATGATTTTTGGATTAATATTTTCAATAGGTTTGGGTGTAGTTGCGTATCTATGCCTTGTTTTGGGCATCGCACTTGCATTCGCGGGTAATGAATGGTTTGGTAATATGTCATTTGTTTTCTTTTTCCAAGCAATTATTACCTTGATTTCAAGTTTTTTTGCTAGAAAAAAAATAATGGTTACAATCATAGTAGATATAATTTCATTGATTGCTGTCTTGTTTGTGTTAATTTATCTGCTAACACAAGTTTCAGTTATTGATGGTTTTGGTATGATTGCGTTGTTTCTTGGCGTGCTTGTTCTTGGTGTGTTATCACTTTTATTTGGAATTTTGGCTAAGAAAAAACAGACAAAAAATGAAGTTATTGAAGTTAGCGAACAAGTGTAAATTCTTACTCACATCTTGAAAATATTTGCTTTATGTGGTATAATTGTAAAATAGAATGGAGGTGTGGGGATTATGTATATGAATATTAATCCAGACAAACAAAAAATTGCTATTAATCCAGAGATTCAAAAACTTTTGGACAATTATAGATATGAACTTGAAATGGAGACTTGTGACACAAATATTCCAACTTGGAGAAGTGTTGAATATAAACTTTCAAAAGAAGGCGAACCCATTGCAAGTGGAAGTTATCACGAAAACGGACCAGTTGACACAACTGGAGAAAATGCGATTGAGCATATTTTGGCGTTCAAAAATGAAGTGGGTTATATAAATCAAGCGAAAGAACTTTTTGATGTTATGGACCAACTCATTTTGCTTAGAAGAAAACATAGACTATTTAAATTTGGTGAAAAAGAATTAGAAGACAAATTTAATAAACTTTTGTTCTATAACACCGGTTGGACAGTTGAACAAAGTGATGATACAAGAAGTGTTATTGATGTTTCACTAATGGAAATCAATAAAGAAGAAATGGGAATGCTTCTTAGAGAAATCAAAGAAATGAGAAAGAAGGTTTCAAAGACTTCGCCTACAGGTGAAGAACCTGGACAAAGAGAATAAAGCGTTGGGCTATTGCCCTCGCTTTTTTGTTTGCTGGAATTTGACGGGGTTATATTAAATATGGTATAATTAAATCAGGTGAGGTTAGAATGAAACTTGTTAATGTTACAAAACTTACAGATGAAAAATTCTTAAATTACTACAAGCTTGAGTATGAACACGAAGGACAAAAGATTTTCTGGACAATGGCTTCAAGAAACAATCCTGAAAATCTCATTTGTGTGACAGGAAAAGACAGGGCAGACACTGTTTGTATGGTTCCAAAGGTTGTGGTTGACGGAAAGGAATATTTGGTTTTAACAAAAGAGTTTCGACAACCTATTGGCGATTATGTTTATTCGTTTCCTGCGGGCGTTGTTGATGAGGGTGAAAGACCAGAAGTTAGTTGTCTTAGGGAACTCAATGAGGAAATTGGTGCTGAAGAATTTGAAAGTGTTACACCGCTCACAGATATCTGTTATAACAGCGAGGGTATGACCGATGAAAGCGTTATTGTTTATGAAGTTGTTGTAACAAAGTTTGGAAAGGCAAATCTTCAAGACCATGAAGACATTAAAACATTTATTGTTCCGCTTGATGAACTTGAAGATTTTATTAAGGGAAAAAGAATGAGCACAAGGGCAGCGATTTATTGCCCAATGATTGCTCGTGAATATAAACTTAAAAAAGAGATTGAGTCATTAAAGTCACAAGGTCAACCTGGTGATTAATTTACTAAATTATATTAGAGGTTATTTATGGAATTAGAAAAGATTATTCCAAATGGTTGGAAAAAAGTTCACGAGAAAAATTATGCGCTTTTAAATGTTCAAAGCACTGATTTAATCAAGTGTTTAGGTGCTTTTATTGTTGGCGATGGCGGAGACGCAAACGTTGTTAGTTTTTTAAAGTATGTGGGTTACACAAGAGAGTTTTTGGCAATTTTAGACCAAACATTTGAAAATTTTAATGAAGAAAATGAACTTGTTGATGGTGACCCAAGCGATAAAGATTATTTTAGCACATCGCTTGTAAACAACCTTTTTCACGGGTTCTCAAAGTTTTTGGGAAAGGTTGTCTATGTAAATATTAACAAGGTGGCGGTAGCAAGCGGGGTTAATGGATATTCATTCCAGGTTTTTGTTGAAACAGAGGGTGGTTTAAACTGCGTTCAAACGTCGCTTAGAACACTTGATGAAAAGAATGTTGTTGAGTCGGCGCTATCTCAAGAGTTTGTTCAACAACTTATTGATATTTTACTAAAATTAGACAAATAAAAAAACACCACAAATTGTGGTGTTTTTATTTTGATTAACAAACTCTTTGTGAAGAAAGTTCAGCGATTTTTTCATCAATAGTTTTAATTTCTTCTTGAACATTTGCAAGTCTCTTTCTTGCTTTTGCAGACCTGTTGTTATAAATGTTTCTGTCGAGTTCTTTGAGACCCTCAAGACCACAACCAACTGCTGCAACTGGGGCTTCAAAGATTGCGAATGGCAAAAGCCCAACAGCAAGAGCGGCATAAGAGGCACCAGCGAAAGCGTAACAAGCACCAGTGTGAATTGCGTTTGCGACGTCTGTGTTGTGAGGACGTTCAATAGCACTGTCAGTAACGTTGGTGATTGCTTCGTGCACACCTTCAGCAAAAGCGCGAGTCATAAAGAAAGGAATGAAATCGCCTGCCTCATATTGAGCATATTTTCTATTAGCAATTCCAGTGAGTTTGTCTGTTTTTGCTTGCAATTTCTCTCTTTGGTTTTGCAATTTTTCTAATTTCTTATTCATACGCGCACCTCCTATGTATTATAGTGATGTTATTATAACATTTTTCTTTAATTATGTCAACATTTGTTTGCCCTAGAAATAATAGTTTGTTATACTGGGTAAAATAGATATGCGAGGCTAATATGGCAAAAATTAAATATATTATGTTTGATTTTGATAACACGTTGGTTGATTCGTTGAAGTTTTGGTATGACTCAATCGATAGGGAAGCTTTTAAATTTTTTGGCGTGAAAATCAATAAGGAATTTAGAACCGCTAGAAAGGGTCTCACAAATCGTGAAATCTGTGAATGTTTTGTAAAATATTCTGGAATAGACAAAAGTGTTGACGAAGTTGTTAAGTTTTGGCACGGAAAGATGATTTTTAATTATCAAAATAAGATAAAAATGGTTAGAGGTGCAAGAGAAACACTTGAAACTTTGAAACAAATGGGCTACAAACTTGTTTTGGCATCTGCGACCCCTATGAATGTTTTGAAGGTAGCAGTTAAACATTTTGATTTGGAAAAATATTTTGAAAAGATTTACACCGAGGAAACTCTTGGTGCGCCAAAGAGAGAACCAAAATTTTATGAAAATATTATGGCAGATTTGAAAATCTCTGCCAGTGAATTCTTTGTTTTTGAGGATGCGTTTGTATCGTTAAGGTCGGCTGGTTCTCTAGGAATTAAGTCTTGCTCGCTTATTCATAAATTCAACAAAAATAAACTTAAAAATTTAGGTGAAAACAATTTGCTTATTATTAAAAATTATTACGCAAAAAAATTAAAAAATTTGCCAATTTTTAGAGTGCAAGAGGATAGATAATGGTTGAACTTGAGATTCAAGATTTTGAAAAGAATAAAAAAGCATACAAAAAAGTTGAACAGTCATTAAAAAATGTTTTGGGTGAAAATGTGCAAGTTCATCACGTTGGTTCAACTGCCATTCCTGATATGTGTGGAAAAAATGTTATTGATGTTTTGGTTGGTGCAAAAAATGCCCAAGAATTTGGCGAAATGAGAGACAAAATTGAAACTATGGGTTATTTTGCAAGTCAAAACAGCAAAAGTGAAATTTACCAATTTTTCGCCTCAAAACAAGGTGAAACAGGTTCGGGTGACACACATATTCACTTGGTAATAATGGGAACCGATAGATATGATGATTTTTTGACACTTAGAGATTATTTGCTTTCAAATAAAAAAGAGGCAGAAGATTATATGAATCACAAAAAAGAATTAATTTCTTTGGGTGTCACTGACCGCAAACAATATAGGGCAACAAAGTCGCTTTATGTTTCTGCGTTAATTGAAAGGGCGAGAGAAAACAAGAATAAAAATTTCTAATAAAATAGAGTATGAGAATAAATATTAATTTAGCGGTTATTTTGATGATTTTATTAATGGTTGCTTTGCCAACCATTCTTTTGTTTGCGCTCAAAAAACACCAAAAAGCATTAAAAATAACAGCGATTGTTTTAGCGGTCATTTATTTTGTTTTGTTGTTTATTGGAACAACTTTTAAGTTTAAAATCAAGGGTGGGTTTGTAAATATTTCTGCAGATTTTTCATATAAATGGTTTTCTATGAGATTTTTGCCATATAGTTTTGCTGTTAGAAATATTTTGATTAACCTTGCGATGATGTTTCCGCTTGGATTTTTAGTTTATATTTTTGCAAAAAAACATAAGTTTTTCAAAACAATTTTGTTTGCATTTTTGCTTTCATTTTTGATTGAATTTTATCAATTTGCTTTGCCTATTGCAAGAACGACAGAACTTACAGATTTGTTATTTAATACTTTAAGTGGTATAATTTCAGCAATTTATTGCTATTTTCTTACAAAATTAGGTGTTTTTATTGAATAATTACACAAATTATGTTATAATAACCATATATGAGGCTAGAAATCGACTGATATGGAGGTATGGTTATGAATAAACCAGAAAGACCAAGAAATCAAGCAGATGAAACCTTTGAACAACTTTTTATTGAGGCTGAAAAACAAGGTCAAGAATGGAAGGAAAAGTATTATAAAGCTTTGTCTTCTGGAGATGTGGAGACCTTGGAAACGCTTATTGCGGAAGCCAAAGAAGTTGGTGATGTTTATAAAAATGATAATGAAATTAACAACTTTATTTCATATTTTACATCGAGCGCGTTTAGTTATGGCGAGATGATGAATAAAATTGTTGCTCTTGAAACTTTGCCAGAAGTTGACAGAGTTGAATATAACGCTCCAAATGGGGTATTAAAAATTTATACAAAAGACGGTTATGTGAGAGGAGATTTAATCACTGTCAACCTGCTTTCAAAGTCATTAAGATGGCTTAGATATGACGAGGAAATCACATCGCTCACAAGGCGTGTTGGACAGTGCCATCACAGGTCACTTGAACTTGCTGACAATCTAAAGTATGAACTTAATTTGTCACCAGTGATTGTGACAGGTCAGGCGTCAAGTTTGGCAGAAAAGTGTAGTGTTTTGCATACTTGGCTTGAGGTTCAAATTCAAGGCAAGCCTTATGTTCTTGATTACACAATGAATGCTCTTATAGACAAAGAGGCGTATTATAAAATTAAACACGTAAAAGAAAACGAAACCTGCAGAATTGATTATGGTGATTATATGTATGACAAGCCAATAATTAGACCGCTTCTCGAGAGCAAGGAACTAAAATATAAACAATATCTTTTCTTTAGAGATGAGATTATGAAAGACCTTAAAAAAGAGAAAAATGGCAATGAGCCGGGTAATATTTAGATTTTGTTGTGAAAAAAACACAAAATATCAGCAATCTTTGTCAATATCAGTTATTTTAAGTTGCAAAACAAAAAATTAGTTTTTATAATAAAATTAGAAAATTATTGGAGGGCTTATGGCTAAAATTAAAGAAAAAACAAGTGTAAAGGGTATGATACCAGCAGAAGTTGTTGCTGCTGCAGCAAAAGAAGAAAATCCAGCAGTGGCATTATACAATTCTTTATCATTAAAAGTTAAACCAAAAGATGAAACACCTGAACAAAGAAAAGCAAAGATTATGCGTAGACAACTTATTTGCGGCGCATTTGGAATCTCTGCAGCAGAACTTGATACATTCCTTGAAGAAAACAAAAATGTTCAAGCTGAAGGTGGTGCTCCATCTCAATCAGATGCTGATATTTTAAGAGATAGAAGAGATGTTTCTAGAGGACAACACGGTGCAATTAGAGGAAATGTTAGAGGAAGAATTGGTGCTATTTTTGATGTAACAAAAGATGTTATTGATTTATTTTTCCCACTTAGCAAGTTAATTAAGATTGTTATTGTGACAGGAAAATTTGTTACTGGTCAATATTTTAGTGGAAAAGCGCAAAGAGGAAACATCGCTGACGGAACAGAAAAAGATAGAGCATATATAGAGTGCTTAAAAGAGTTTATGGAAAAAGTTGATGTGTTGAACCAAATTTTGGCAGATGAGATGGAAGAAGTTTTGCGCAACAAAAAGACTATGAAAAAGAAGGAATTTACCGAGTATAAGAAAAGTGTTATTGAAAGAATTAGAAATAAAATGAAAGAACACGGTTTAGAAATTAAGGTGAATGACCTTGAAGAAAATGCGGTAACCAATGAAACTGATGAGCCAGCTCAAACAACAGAAGAGCCTCAAGAAGAAAATCCAGAGCCAGAGGAAACAGAAAAAGAAGAAGAAAGAAAAGAGCCTGCTGAAAATAGTGTTCAAGAAAATGGTGACAAACCAGTAGAGATTAGAGAGGCTGAAAAACAAGTTGAAGAAGATATGCAAGAAGCTCAAATGGAGGTTTAATATGGAATTTGTATCAAAAAAAGGCGATATATTATTTATAGGCGAACCTGAAGAAGCAATTGCGGTTACTGTTTTAAATACAATAAAATATGAAAATAATAATTATTTGCACGTTATTGCTATGCCGCTAGATGTGGGAAAATTGCTTTTTGATGAAGATAATGAATCAGAATTTGTTCGTGAAGTGGCTAGTGATGAAAACTATGAGCTTGAACCAGTCGTAGATAAGAGAATTCTTGATGCTTTAAATCAAGAAGTTGAAAATATGAGAAGACAAAAAGAGGCTCAATAATTATTTAAATTAGAAAAACACAGGAATTGTTCCTGTGTTTTTTATTTTTGCATAAGATATGAAAATATGATTGAGCTGATTTTTAGGCTGTCGTGCTTGAGTGTTCCGTCTTCGTCGGTCAAAAGGTCGGCTTGAATAAGTTTGCAGCCCAGCTTGGTGATTTTTGCGTGGTCAACCTTAACAAGTTCTTTCTTTTCTTCTTTTTTATATTTTTTGATAAGGTCTTTGTCGTAGTTGCCTTTGTTTGCAACAACAACATCGATAACTTTTTCGCCGAGATAGTTGTTGATGATGTTAACGTGGTCGCTAACAGTGCACTTGTCGGTTTCGCCTGGTTGGGTGAAAGCGTTGCAAACATACATTGTGTCTGCTTTTGATTTGCAGATTGCTTTTGAAACATCTTTGCAAGTGATGTTTGGAATAAGACTTGTTAGCAAACTGCCTGCACTCAAAATGATAAGGTCTGCTGATTTGATTTCAGTGATGATTTCAGGGCAAACGTGAGGTTCTTCTTTATAGAAAATTCTCTTATATTTTTTGCCAGCAAGTGTGATTTTTTCTTCGCCTTCAATAATCTCTCCGTCATTAGTTTCGCCGCAAAGGGTGAGGTAGTCTTCAGAAAGAGGCAAAACTTTATGTTTAACTTGCAAAAGTTTGCCTAGTTCTGCAATGCTTGTTTTGAGTGATTTTGACTCTTCAAGCAAACAGGTGAGTAAAAGGTTTCCTATTGCGTGACCGTTGAGTTCGCTTTTTGATGAAAGACGATATTCCATAAAGTTTTTAATATCTTCAGGAAGTGTTGAAAGATTTGTTAAAACTTTTCTAATGTCGCCAACAGCAGGGATAGAAAATTCGCGTCTAAGTCTGCCAGTGCTTGCGCCGTCGTCTGAAACGGCAACAACGGCTGTTATTTCGATTGGGAGGGATTTGAGTCCGTTTAGAATATTGCTAAGACCCGTTCCGCCACCAAGAATTACTACTTTTTTAGTTTTCATATTTGTCTCCTAGTTTAATATATTACATCGCTTAAATTTGTGTATTCTTCCATTTCCACTCCGTCAGCAAGGGGTCTTGAAGAATATTTGCTATTTTCGCGTTTGATTCTAACAATTTTGTATGGTTTGTTTTTAAATAATCCTGAAAGTTCTTTTGGATTGTCATCAATAAAGAAACTGGTTTCATAATCAAGTTTAAGAGTCCATTTTGGAACTGTGGTGATTATTATGTCATCAAAAAACACATCGAGACCAGAACATTTGATTTTTGTCATTTGCTCTTCGGTGTTGCCAGCTTGAGCGAAACTTAAGATTATAAGTTCATTTTCAGGTGTTCTTAATTTTTCTAAAAATGGAACTGAGTCAGGATAAACAAAGTTTTTTCCATTTTCAACAACAGATTTTGCAGTTAGAAAAATAGAGTCAAAATCGAGGCTGTATTTTTCTGCAAAGAAATGGCAAAACTTTTCAATGTTATAAATTTTATCGCTAGTGAAAAGTTCTTTTTCTTCCATCAAAATATTACTGATGTCAAGACTCTTGTTTTGAGAAATAATATTTTTTGCGATAGCATCTAAAAGTGTGCTGGTGAATAGCGTGGTGTTAAAAAGAGTGCTATCGAAATCGATATAATATTTCATTTAAATTTCTCCTATAAAAACTATAACAACGCTAAGCCGAAAAGTCAATGATTTAAAAATTAAGAAAGTGTTAAAGTTTTTGAAAATAAAAAAAGGATAGGGGGTTAGCCTATCCTCTTTGAGATGCAGATTCTTTTGCTTTTGCATTTCTATAGATTGCAATTTCTCTTTCTGCAGATTCTGGTTTGTCTGATGCGTGAACGACATTCTTTGTTATATCAAGTTCTTGTCCAAGAACTTGAGGAATGTCATATCTAATATCGCCTGGTTGAAGACCTGCTTGCTTGTCTCTGCAAACAAGAGTTCTAATAACGTTGATAACATCTTCGCCTTCAATAATCATTGCATAAGATTTGTCGCTTGAAATGTAGTCAACAAGTTCGCCAAAGAATTTCTTTTCTTTGTGTTCATCATAGTGTGCTTCACCGTCTTCTCTGTCATATTTAACATAAGATTCTTCTGTGATTTTAAGACCTGCTTCAACAAATCTTCTCTTAATTTCTTCAATAACTTCTGGATAGTTTGCAAATTCTGGTTTAACCAATACAAATGATGTGTTTTTCATATTAATTTTTCTCCTTGCTGGCATTTTAGCATAAAAGCAAAAATTGTGCAATAGAATTATTTATTTTGTCTATAATTTGACCAGAGACTATTTTGTTTGGTATTATTTATACGAGGTGAGATGTATGAAAGTTGAATTAAATAAAAATGAAGACATCGTTAAGGTTATCAAAGAAGGGTTAGAAAAGAAAGGTGGATATTGTCCTTGCAAACTTGAAATTGTTCCAGAAAACAAATGTATGTGCAAAGAGTTCCGTGACCAAATTGCAGACCCTGGGTTTGAAGGATACTGCCACTGTAGGCTTTATTATAAAAGCAAATAAACCAAATCTGCGTTATGCAGATTTTTTGTTAGACAAATGAAATTTTAAAATGCTATACTCTTTTTATTAATAGGAGAAACTATGGCAAAGGTTTATGTTAGTTGGAAAGATATTGAAAATTATGTAGACGCGGTTGTTGAAGACTTAAATAAAAGGGGAATAAAGCCAACGGGCATATACGGACCTCCAAGAGGTGGGCTTGTGTTTGCGACAATGCTTTCATATAGACTTGGTGTGCCACTTCTTTTGAATGCTGCAAAAGGTTGCATTATTGTTGACGACATTGCTGACAGTGGAAGAACACTTTTGCATTTCACTGAAAATGACACCCAATTTAACAAATATTACATTACAACAATGTATTACCACGAAAGAAGTGTGGTTAAACCAGATTTTTACTTATTTGAGAAGAACAATGATTGGATTGTTTTCCCCTACGAATATGATGAATGACGGAGAAGATTATGGAAATTGATAAAATTAGAGCACTTGAAGAACTTGGCACAGATGAAGAAACCAGACAACATTATTTAGAGGCGGGTCCAATGACTGCTGAGTTTTTAAATGACCCAAAACTTGATGCAAAAATGGCAAAGGCGAAAACTACACAACAAAAAATTAAGATAATTTACAGATATATTCACACTAAAAAGTTGTTTGGGCACGCTGCGTTTACTCCAAAGGAATATAAGGCGGAACACAAGTTTAAAAGAAATGCTGGTCAAATTTGGGAAGGCAAAAGAATGACTGGTTGCACTGACTATGCGTTGGTTTTTGCGGCTATTGCTAGAAAATATGGAATTCCAACAACCTTTTTGGCTACTGCAGAGGCGGGTTTTGCAGAAGAGGTTTTGCAAGGCAAGAATGATGGTATGCATAGCGGACACGCATTTTGTGAGTGTTATGACGCAGAACAAAAGAAGTGGGTTCTTGCGGACCCTATGGCAGGTTTGAGCGAAAAAGAATATGACCCAAAGAAAATCAAACTTACAGGTTTTCATAATGTTGCAGGCAAAAAGGGATTTATTCCTTATGCTAGAGTTCGTGACATTGGTGAAAATATGTATGCAAGCATTGGTGGAAGACAAAGCGAAATTTTAGGAAATGATCTTGACACAAGAAAGTATAATCAAGCAATGCGAGATATTTTGAGGGGGCTTGCTGAAGAGAAAAAACCTGAAATAACAAAATTAACCAAAACAGAACTCAAAGAGGCTGGGTTTAAAGAAGAGGAAGTTGTTAAAGCTGAGAAAATTGAAAGAACTAGAGAAGAACAAGAACTTGAACAACTTATGCAAGAAGAAGATGAAAGAGCTAGACGCATTGATGACTAAATTTAAAAAGAGACATTATGTCTCTTTTTTATTTTGATTACGGTTATTATAAATTTGATTTAATTTGTTTAGAAATATCTCATATAGTCAGTTTTGGCTCAAAAATTGAAATGGCGGCACATAGAGTGGTATAATATTAATGCTCGAAAAAAATGCAGGAGGAAAATTTAAATGCCAAGCCATATCGAAATATTGGGTTATGATGATAGACTTAATACAATCTTTGCTAGAGGTGTTTCTGGTTCTGTTACACTTGATATTATTCCAGATTCACTCAATTATTTGAAATCATATCCAACGGTTGATAGATTATATATGCAAGACTTTACAGGTGTTGAAATTGTTTTAACGCAAGATTCAACAATTGAAAGTGCGTGTGAAGACTGGTGTAGGGCGGTTGATTTAAAGAGAGGAACAATGCCTTGCCCAAAACAACCTGTTACTTTACCAGAAATCACTGGTCCATCAATGATGTTATAAAAAAATCCAAGCAGATGCTTGGGTTTTTATTTTGATTGTCTTGTCAAAAAGAATTTGATGTGGTATATTATTTTTTACGTTTAACACTTTGCGTGGTTTTTAATATAATAGTTTAGTGAAGTTGTAACAGAAAATTTGTTACAAAAGGAGTTTTATGACTAAAAATAAAAAGGAATTATCTAGAGAAAAAATTGGAAAAATTTCCAGCATTGTTGGAATTTTAGCAAATGTTATTCTTTCAGTTTGCAAGATTGTTGTGGGAATAGTTTCTGGCTTTATTTCAATTTTGGCTGACGGACTTAACAACCTTTCAGATTGCGGAAGCAGTGCAGTGGCTTATGTGTCATTTAAAATGTCTTCAAAGCCTGCAGATAAAGAACACCCTTATGGACACGAGAGAATTGAATATATTTCGTCAATGGCGGTTGCGTTTGTAATTTTGATTATTGCTTTTGAACTTGCTAAAGAATCTATTATGAACATAATCTCACCAAAGGCACTTGAGTTTTCGGTGATTGCGGTTGTTGTTTTGGCTCTTTCAATTTTAGTTAAGGTTTTGATGTTTGTGTTTAACAGAGCAATGGCTAAGAAAATTAATTCAGATTTACTTAAAGCCACAGCCACCGATAGTTTGTCTGACTCAATTTCAACATCTGCAGTTCTCTTATCGGTTTTGATTGGAAAGTTTACAGGGCTTTACATTGACGGTTATGTGGGTGTGATTGTTGCTCTTTTGATTGCTTGGTCAGGAATCAAAATTTTAAAAGAAACAGCATCAAAACTCATTGGTCAAGCACCAGACAGAGACCTTGTTTTGCAAATTAAAACGAGAATACTTTCAAGACCAGAAGTGCTTGGTATTCACGACCTTAACATATACTCTTATGGTCCAAACAAATACTTTGCGTCAGTTCACATTGAGGTTGATGCAAACGTTGATGTTATTGAGTCTCACGAGGTTATTGATGAAATCGAAAGAGAGTTTTTGGAAGAAACAAATGTTGTTTTAACTGGACACCTTGACCCAATCGTGATAAACGATGAAGAAGTTAACGACCTTAGAAAGAAAGTTTCTTTTATTGTAAAGGATATTGATGAAGAATTTTCAATGCACGACTTTAGAATCGTTAGGGCGGTTAACTACACAAACCTAATTTTTGAGGTGGCTGTTCCATTTGAAACAAAACTTAGTGACGGTGAAATTGAAAAACTCATAAAAACTAGAATCAAACAACTTGGAAAAGAATATAGACCGGTTATTATTGTTGAAAAGCAAGGGTTTTAAATAAAAGCGTGCGAGAGTGGTTCCTGCACGCTTTTTGTTTGACTTGAGTTTAAAAGTTTTATAAAATTTAAACAGGGAGAATAATTATGATTAAACAATCTATCATCTTAAACGATGAAGAAGATAAGCATTTTGAGAATGAAACAATGATTGCAGTCAGGTCAAACAATCTCAAAAACAACACACTCATTGGGTCTTATGTCATTATTCCAAAATCTCAAGTTGGTTCGCCTTTTGAACTTTCTAGCAAAGAGTGGGAAGACTCAAAGGCTTTGATGCTAGAATTAAAGAAATATATAGATGAAAAATACAAGCCAGACGGCTATAACATTGGTTGGAATGTTGGCAAGGCTGCAGGACAAGAAGTTGCTCACGCCCATATGCATATTATTCCAAGATACAATGATGAGCCGCTCGCTGGAAAGGGACTAAGATATTGGTTTAAACAGCCTGAAAATGTCAGGGCGTCGCTAAAAAATAATGAAGATTAACAGGAGAGGTTATGAGTAGAGCAACCAAAAAGGAATTGCACCCAGTTGTTGGAATTATAACATTTATTATTCCACTTGTTTTGCAAGGATTGTTTTTGTATCATCAAATAAAAAATGACATTTTGACATTTTGGAGTCTGGCTGGCTCGGGAATGATGGTCTTGATTTTTTTAAACGCTATTCGTATGATGTTTGGCAAAAAAGAAGAGCAGCCAACTGAAGAAATTCAGGGTGAGTCAACTGTTGAAATCACAGGTCCTGAAAGGAAAAAAGAATTCACAATTATGCAGTCGATTGTTGCGGTTATTGCAATAGCGGCTTCTATTGTATGTTTTAATGTTTATAACAACAAATCTAAGGGGTTAGAGGCAATAAATTCTCAAGTTGTTCATCAATGGGGTGAAATTGTAAAGAAAACCGAAGTTGATGGTGACGAAATCACCGAAACAGAATATGAAAACATCGAAGTTACAATTTCTTACGAATACAAAGGCGTAAAGCATAGAGAGATTATAAAATCTGGAACAACCAGCAAAATTTATGTTGATGAACTTAAAATTTATGTGGACGAGAATGGTGTGCTTATTGGAACTTTCGGTCAAGTTGAGGTTTGGAAGTATGAGGCGATAATTCTTCTTGTTTTTGGGGTTATTATGGCGCTCTCTGCAATTTTTGTTTTAGGAGCGGGATTTGTTGCGGGCAATATTATGACCTGTGCTGGTGTTGGTGTCTTTTTGTTGATTGCTTCAACATTTATGGAAAATGCACTATATAATGACATTTTGTGTTTTGTTAGTGTGTTTGCAAATATTGGTTTTTATATGCTCTTGTATAGCGTGCTAACTCTTATATTTGTTGGAAGAAAGGGGCTTGCTGGGGCAATTACTACAACCACAACATATGTTGACAAACTTCCTGATTTAGAAGAAGAATTTGATGAAGAATCAACATTTAATCCAGATGCTGCACCATATGTTCCTGAAATGGATAAAAAACCAGAAGAGCCAGCAGGAAATAAGTTCTGTCAATTCTGCGGAAGTGAAATTGAAGCGGGCTCAAAGTTCTGCGATATGTGCGGTGCAAGACTTAATCAAGACGGTGAATAATTGGTTTCGCCGAATAAAAACTTTATTCAATAATAAAATAACTACAAACAGAAAATAAAGGGGAGGTTGGAAGTGGACATTGCTAAAATTGTTTTTGAACTGCTAGATAAGGTTAGTGATAAGGTTCAAAATGGCACTACTGATTTTGATGGAACTGAAAACATTACAATAAAAAACGACATCATTTATAACAAGAGAGTTCCAAAGGCTTGCGTTTTGGACTATTATAAACCTGAAGGGAAAGGACCATTTCCAGTTGTTCTCTATATTCACGGTGGCGGGTTTATGGCTGGTGACAAGGCTTATAGAAAAGCGCTTGGAACTTGGTTTGCGTTAAATGGATATTTTGCGATTAATGTTAACTATGGACTTAGCCCTGAATATGTTTATCCAAAACCGCTAAAGCATTTGTTTGCGGCTCTTGGCTGGATTAAAAGAAATGCTGACGAATTGAATTTAAATCTTGAAAAGATTGTTGTGGCGGGGGATAGTGCAGGTGCGTTTTATGCGCTTTCACTTGCTGCTATTATTGATAATGAAGACCTTAAAAAGAAACTCGGTGTAAAATGTGATTTGTCGTTTGCTGCAACGATTTTAAACTGCGGGGTTTATGACATTAAAAAATCACTTGATGGATACTTTTTGTTTGATATAAACAAAAAGGTTTTTGAGGCTACAACGGGTATAACCGAAGATGAGTTTATGCATTATAAATATAGAAAATTCTGCTCACCACTTGAACTCATTGAAAAGGGATTCCCTCCAACATTCTTAATTTATGCAGAAAAAGATTTGCTTTGCAAAGGGCAGGGCGAAATGCTTATAGAAAAATTTGATGAAAAAGATGTTTATTTTGAGAGTTTTTGTTCAACATCTGTTTTGAATAACCATTGTTTTTCGCTTGAGTGGAAAAGAAAGACTGCTCAGGTTGCAAATCAAATGCTTGAATCGTTCTTATTGAAACTTAAAAATAACGATTTGCCAAGGCATCAATCACAAACAACAATTTATATTCGCGGCAAAGAATAAATTTTGCAACAAAAAAATCACCCCAAGGGAGTAGGGTGATTTTTTTAGGATTAAACAGCTCTAAGGACGGGAGCTGTTTTTTCTTTTTATCTAAGAATGATAGTTGTGCTTGTTGGGCAAATTTCATCGCCTTCTGAAAGAACGATTTCTTGACCGTGTTTGTATTCTTGAACAAAGTTTCCAATTCTAACATTGAAAACAGTTGCAGAATCATTGCTTGCCAAGATTGTCCATTTTCCAGGTTTGATTTCTTCGCCTTTACCAACTTTTACAACCTTTCTAGGTTTGATGATAATGTCGCCTTTAACATAAGTAACATTTTCAACACCATCTTTGTCAACGATTGTTGCTTCTGGTGTATATCTAACACCGTGTTTAATGATAACATCATCAACTTCACGTGTTTTTTCTTCTGCTCTAATTTTTGCTTTCTTAACAACTCTAACGATTGAAGCAATAACTGAAACAACGATAGCGAGAAGAAGCACACCACCAATAATATAATCTGCCATAATAACCTCCATAGGCTTTTAGTAATTAAAATATATCACATTAAATTTCATAAAATCAACTATTTTTAGTTTAAATAAGATTTTTTTGAATTTCTTTTTATGAAAAATTAAAGTTTTCCGTTTTCTTTTAAAACTTTTTCAATGTGGTTTGAACAAAGTTCAATGGTTTCATTAAGATTAATGTTTGTGTTGTCAACCACAAATGCATCAGGAACAATAATGAGTGGGGCAATGTCTCTGTGTGTGTCACGATAGTCTCTTTCCTGAATGTTTGCAAGAACCTCTTCAAAGGTGCAAGCAATGTTTTTTTCAACATTTTCTTTGTAGCGTCTTTCGGCTCTTGTGGTTTCGTTTGCTGTTAAATAGATTTTTACGTCAGCATCAGGCATAACAATGCTAGTTATGTCTCTTCCGTCGATGATGCAATCATATTTGTTTGTGAAATCACGAATAATCTCGAGATATTTTTCTCTTGCAAGCCCGAGTGCAGAAACCTTTGATGCAAGTTTGCTGACAGCCTCTTCACGAAGTGATGATGTTACGTTTTCACCGTTCAAATAAATTTGTTGTTTGTCGTTTTCAAAAACAACAGAAATGTTTGTTTTTTCAAGAATTTCCTTAACATTTTCTTCGGTTGGTTCGGTGATTCCGCTTTTTAAGTATGAAACGCCCATTCCTCTAAAGATTGCACCCGTGTCAAGGTGTCTAAGATTGAATCTTTCTGCGATTCCGTCTGAAAGCGTGCCTTTGCCACTTCCTGTTAATCCGTCAACTGCAATTTTAATCATAATTTTATCTCCCAAATCATAATAACTTTTCTAAAAAAAGGTGTCAAACATAAATGCGTTGTTGACAAAACTTTGACAATTTTAGATAATGAATATATGAGTTTTATTCGAACATTAAAGAAATTGTTTTGCGGGTTTGAAGATTTGTTTTTATCAAACCACGCGTGTCTTTGTTGCAGAAGGGAAATTCCTGATGGAACAGAGTTTTCTTTGTGTGAAAACTGCGTCAGCAAACTAGACAAAATTGAGGGCAAAACTTGCAAATTTTGTGGTGAGAAAATCGAAGGAAATGTTTTGGTTTGTGATAGATGCAAAACCGCAAAATATAATTTTGAAAAGAACACATCTTTTGTTTATTATGACGAAGTTGCGGGAAGAATTGTTAAAAGGTTTAAATATTCAAGCAAGAAATATTATGCTGAGTATATTGCTAGGTTAATGGCAAATAGGAAAGAGGTGTTTGACGGCGTTGACTATCTCACATTTGTTCCAGTTGGTGCGAAAAGAAAAAGAGAAAGAGGATTCAATCAAGCAGAAGAACTTGTGAAAGAAATTTCAAAGATTGTCAATATTGAAGTCGTTGAACTTTTAGAAAAAGTTGGCAGTGAAAAACATCAAGCGGGCTTGTCACAAAAAGAAAGAATGGAAAACTTAAAGGGAACATTTTGTTTGAAAGAAGAAAATGTGAAACTTTTGAAAAATAAAACAATTTTGATTATTGATGATGTTTTCACAACAGGTTCAACTCTTTCGGAATGTGCAAAGGTTCTTTTGTCAAAGAGGGGAGCCAAACCAAAGAGCGTTTTGACTTATACCTTTGCAAAAACTAGGCTATTTTCTTCAAAAAATGGTTAAAAATAACAAAAAATTGCAAACTCTAAAAAAATAAAATGGGTCACAACTTTACAATAAGAGAAAAATAGTTTAATATATAGTGGTGAAAGGAGAATTTTATGGGCTTATTTAGCGCGCTTAAAAATTTTGATAATAACAAAAGTTTGAAAAAACTTGAAAAAATTGCAAACAAGGTTGAACTTTTGGCTGACAAGTATAGCCAAATGGAAGATGAAGAACTTCAAGCACAAACTGCTGCATTGAAAGCAAGGTTTGCTGAAGGTGAAACCCTCGATGAACTTTTGCCAGATGCTTACGCTGTTGTTCGTGAGGCGGCAGGCAGAGTTTTGGGTATGAGACACTTCCACGTTCAAATTCTTGGTGGTATTGCTTTGCACCAAGGAAGAATTGCCGAGATGTGCACTGGTGAAGGTAAGACCCTCGTGTCAACACTTCCAGCATATCTTAATGCAATTTCTGGAAAACCTGTTCACGTTGTTACTGTTAACGAATATCTTGCTAAACGTGACGCTGAGTGGATGGGAAAAGTTCACAGATTCTTGGGGCTTTCTGTTGGCTTTATTTACACAAACCAACCTCAAGACGAAAAGAAAAAAGCTTATGAATGTGACATTACTTACGGAACAAACAGTGAGTTCGGTTTTGACTATCTTCGTGACAATATGTGCACAAGCAAAAACGAGATGGTTCAACGCGGGCTTGACTTTGCTGTTGTCGACGAAGTTGACTCAATCTTGATTGATGAAGCAAGAACTCCGCTTATTATTTCAGGACCTTCAGGTGAATCATCTGAACAATATACAACCGCAGCAAAGTTTGCTAAAACTCTCAAGACTGATGATGTTGATATTGATGAAAAACAAAAAACAATTCACCTTACTGAAAGTGGTGTTGAAAGAGCAGAAAGATATTATCGCTTAGAAAACCTTTCTGATATTGAAAACACTGAAATTAACCATAATATCAACAACGCGATTCGTGCACAATTCTTGATGCATAGAGATGAAGATTACATCGTTCGTGATAACGAAGTTTTGATTGTTGATGAGTTTACTGGTCGTATTATGGTTGGTAGACGTTATTCAAACGGTTTGCACCAAGCAATCGAAGCGAAAGAGGGTGTAAAAATTCAAGGTGAAAACAAAACCTATGCAACAATCACTTTCCAAAACTTTTTCAAGATTTATAAAAAACTTTCAGGTATGACTGGAACTGCAAAAACGGAAGAGGGTGAATTTAGAGAAATTTATTACTTGGACGTTGTAACCATTCCAACAAACCTCAAGTCTCAAAGAATTGATGAAAATGACATATTCTTCTTCTCAAACGAAGCAAAACTTAATGCTATTTGTGAAGATATTAAACAAAACCACGCAAATAATCGTCCTGTTCTTGTGGGCACGCTTTCAGTTGCAAAGTCTGAAGAACTTTCAAAGAAACTTACACGTCTTGGAATCAAGCACAACGTTTTGAACGCTAAAAACCATTTGAGAGAAGCAGAAATCATTGCTCAAGCAGGTAAACTTGGTGCTGTTACAATTGCAACAAATATGGCTGGTCGTGGAACCGATATTTTGCTTGGCGGAAACAGCGAGTTTATGGCAAAACAAGAACTCAAAAAGGCTGGTTTTGAAGAATACGACATTGATATTGCTGCATCGTTCTTCCCAACAGAAAATGAAGAACAAGAAAAAGCAAGAAGAATGTATCTTGAACTTAAAGACAAGTTTGACACTGAAGTAAAGAAAGAAAAGAAAGAAGTTATTTTGCTTGGTGGTCTTAGAATTATTGGCACAGAACGTCACGAAAGTAGACGTATTGATAACCAGTTGCGTGGACGTGCTGGTCGTCAAGGTGACCCAGGTTCTTCAATCTTCTATGTTTCAGCAGATGACGATTTGTCAAGAGTGTTTGGAAGCGAAAGACTCAAGAGAATGGCTGAGTTCTTTAAACTTGAAAGTGATGCATCAATCAACTGGAAGTTCTTCTCAAGAAGTGTTGAAAATGCTCAAAAGAGAGTTGAAGGAAATAACTACTCAATTAGAAAGAGTGTTGTTGAATATGATAACGTTTTGAACCACCAAAGAGAAGAGGTTTATAAAGAACGTAACAAAATCATTGCTGGCGAAGATATGCACGAAAAAATCGTGGGTATGATTCGCGATGTTGTTGACGATATTGTTGAAGATTATTCACACTTCACAAAACCAGAAGAAGTTGACATTGAGGCATATAACAGAGACCTTGAAAAACGTCTTTTGGAACCTGAAACAAACTTCATAACCCTTGAAATTATCACAGATTACACCTCTGGTGAAATTGCTGATGAAATCTATAAGAGGGCTGTTGATAGATATGAATTTAGAAAGGCTGAATATGAAAAACAAGGCATCAACTTTGGTGCAGTTGAAAGAGATGTTCTCCTTAAAATTTTAGACAGAAAATGGATTGACCATATCGATGATATGGACAACCTTAGAACAGGTATTGGTCTTCGTGGCTACGGTAACAAAAACCCAATCACAGTTTATCAAACCGAAGGTTTTGAAATGTTTGACTATATGATTGGAACTGTTAGAAAAGATGTTGCCAACTTTATGATGGGTGTGAAAATTCAAATTGGAATTTCTCCAGAACAACTTGTAAGAATGAGACAAGCTCAAAGAGCAAATCTTCAAGCAAGTGGTGGTGGGGAGGCTCCTCAACCAATCAAAAAACAATCAAAAGATGTTGGTAGAAATGACCCTTGTCCTTGTGGCAGTGGAAAGAAATATAAAAACTGCTGTGGAAAATAAGCAAAACAAAAAGAACCCGAAATTTGGGTTCTTTTTTTAGTTTTCAAAATGGTTTTTTCTTCCGCTTTCAAATGCTTTGATAGGATTTCTTTTGTGGCTCGAAAAATTATGCATTCTTGAAATTTTCTCAAAGTTTTCGCCTTTTTTGCCGTTTCTAATAAAGTCATCAAGTTCGGCGTAAGAAAAGCCAAGAACTTCTTCGTCGGTGTTGCCAGTAAGTCCGTCTGCAGGTTTTTTGCAGACAAAGTTTTCAGGCAAGCCTAATTCTAACCCAAGTTCTTCAACTTCTGTTTTTGTGAGATTTAAAAGCGGGGCAAAATCACCAACTGCGTCGCCCCATTTTGTTGAATATCCAACCATTCTTTCTGAGAGGTTTGATGTGTTTGCAACCAAATATCCAAGTGTTGCAGCGGCTGAATACAAAAGGTTCATACGGAGTCTTGGTGCAATGTTTAAGGTTGTTACTTTTGAAAGGGTATCTGTTTGAAGGGCTGTTTTTGTAAGAGATACAGTTTCGTTGTATAAATTTTCAATGTTAGAAATGCTATATTTTATTTTTAAAAATTCACATTCAAAAATTGCATCGTCAATATCTTTTTGATTGCCATTTGGCATAATTATTCCAAAAACGTTTTCATTGCCAACTGCCTTTGCTGCAAGCGAAGCAACAATAAAACTATCCTTGCCACCACTCATACCAAGAACTACGCCTTTTGCGTGGGCGTTAGCAACATAATCTTTTATAAATTTGATAATATCATTTTTTAAATTTTTCATAACTGCCTTTTTATTTTTGTTTATTAAGTTTGATTTTTTCATCATATAGATTATATAATAAATGTGCTAAAAAGGAAACAAATTATATGGATAAAAAAGTGAAAAAGATTGGAGCGTTCCCTGGTAAGTTTTTGCCTCCGCATATTGGGCATATTAATACCATTTTAGATTGTGCAAAAAAGTGCGATGAACTTTTGGTTGTTGTGGCGGATAGTGAAAAGAACTCTAGAGCGCTTTGTGAAAAGGCAAATATTCCATACATTCCAGCAAAACTTAGAATCAAATGGTTAAAGGCTCATTTCAAAAACCAAAAGAACATCAAAGTGGTTTATATGGACGAAGACAAACTTGGTGTGTTTCCTGCACCAATGGAAGTGTGGAGCAATGCTTTTAAGAAGATTACAAAACACAGAGTGAATGTTAAGTTTGCAGATGAGACATACAGAACTTTAAATGAACTTCATTTTCCTGAATGTGAGTTTGTGTGTTTTGATAGGCAAGTGATAAATATCTCAGCAACAATGATTAGAGAAAACCCTGAAAAGTATTTTGATTTTATCATTGCTGAGGCGCAGCCATATTTTAAAAAGGTGCTAGATAAAAGAAAAGGCGCTTAGGCTTGCGGATTGTTTGAATATAGACATATTTTCAAAATTATGGTATAATGAAAATAGTGAGGTGTGATATGATTAAAAACATCGTTTTAGACGTTGGTGGTGTTATTTTTAATGATGAAAAAGAGTGCCTTAAGGGCTTAGAGGGAAGAGATATTGCGAGAATCTTGAAACTTGCATATTCTGGCGAATTTAAAGGACGTTTGCTTGGAACTCAAACTTTGGAGGGGCATTTGGAATCTCTTAGAGGTGACCCAGACTTTGACATCTTAGAATTTCTTATCAATGAAGAAAATTTGCCTATCACTTATCCTGTTATGCCAGAGTGTTTGGAATATGTTAGAAAACTCAAGGCTGATGGCTACAAACTATATTTGCTCACAAATATCACAGAAGGGAGTCATAAGTATATTGACTCGGTAATGGATATTGACTCGCTTTTTGATGGCGGAATTTATTCTTATCAAGACGGCGTAAAGAAACCAAACCAAGAGATTTACCAACTTTTGATTGATAGATTTGGACTAAAAAAAGAAGAGACAATCTTCTTTGATGATAAAGAAAAAAATGTTAAGGCGGCTCGAGAATTTGGAATTCAGGCTGAAGTGTTTAAAACCCCAGATGATATAACCAGAGCGCTTGAAAGAGATGCTCAGGCAAGTGAAAAACAATAAAAAAGACTCCCTAATTTAGGGAGCCTTTTGTTTTTAGTCTTTCCAAATTGTTCCGTTTATAAATGGTGTGAGTGCCATTGTGAAAGCCTCTTTTGTGAGGTCTATTCTTGAGATTGTTTCGTGGGTGAGGTAGTTGATTCCGCCGACACTGTTTCGAATGTTGTCTGTGTTTAGAATGCTATCAACAACAGGTCCAAAACCTTTGGTTTTAATATCTTCAATATATTTTGTTGGAACCGGAAAACTTGCGCTTGTGGCTGTGCTTTCATAGCCGTTCTTGTCTTTGATTACTGCAAAATTCATAATTTGCCAAGAGCCATATTCGTTGCAGAGTCCAGACTCAATTCCCATAAAAAAGTCGGCGTCAATGCCATTTTCTTTTGCGTGTGAAATGAGGTTGTTAACTCTGTTTCTTGCGCCTTCAAAAGTTTCTTTGTTTACTGGTTGGTCAGGCACGTTTGATGGCACTGAAACACCGATAACTTCAACACCTTCAAAAAATTGTGAAAGGGCTTCGGTTGCACCTTTAATTTTTCCAGGATTATTTGTTCCAATTAATGCTTTCATAAAATTTATCTCCTGATTCCATTATATCAATTTTGTGCGTGTTTTGTCTAATTAATAAATATATATTATTTATTGTTATAGCGGATAATTGTTTGCGAAAAAAAAACGGGTGTGTTATCATTAGAATGTATATTTGGAGAAAAATTTATGTTAATTAACAATGTTTCAACAGAGAGAAGAGCGTCTCTCATTGTTAAAAATTCAGCGTTTTATATCGAAATTGCAAAGTTTGTGCAGGCTTATACAACTATTGTTAAGAACCCAAACGAATTTTTGCAAGAGATAAATCAACCACACATTGACAAAAAGACACAACACTTGTCTTGGGAGCAAATGGTTGAGATTATGCAAAAATGCGACCTTGGGTTTACACAAATTCCAACAAGAACAGACCTTATTGTTTATTATAACTATGCACTGGAAATGGGTTCAGTTGATTCGCTTGACAAGAAGATTGCGACAGTTGGTGAAGTTGCTGAGGCTCAAAAGCATTATTACAACTTTGTTGATGATGCAAAAGACAGGGCAGAAGAGGCTTATCAAAAGCAAAGAAGAATTGTTGAAAATAGACGCAGAGAAATGGGCTATGTTGATGGTCAACTAACTAAAATTAAGGCTAGAAACTGGGTTTGTGCAATTATGATGTTCATTGCTGTTGCGATTGGAATGATTGGTGCTACGGGCTTTTTTATCGATAATGTTATAGTTAGCAGTGTTGGAAAAATTATTCCTGTTTGGCAGCCTCGATATGTTGGTGCAATCATTATGCTTGCGGTTATGGTTGGGGTGTTTATTTTATTCAATAACTTATTTGTGAGAACAAAGCGTGACTATGTTAAACTTAATCAAGCGAGTGCAACAATCTTTACTAGAGGTGAAGAAACATACCTCAAAGAGCAAGTTTTAAAAAGAAAACTTGATGCACTTAAAAAAGAATTTGTAACAGTTCAAACTGAACTTAATGACAAAAACAAAAAATTTGATGTTAAACACAACATTGATGTTTTAAAAACAACAAATAAATTTTATCAAAGACTTTGTGAAGATGAAGAAAGTTTAACCGTTGTTGCAGAGCAAGCCGCTGCTGTTAACAATGTTGCAAAAGACTTTGATGATGACTTTGCTCCAATTAAACTTACAAAAGACCAAGAAGAGAATA
>SVHI01000035.1 GCA_015055905.1 Clostridiales bacterium
TTGCAATGAAATCGTTTTGAAAATTTGGCGATGTTTTATATAATTGTTTTAGAGAGGTTTATTATGAAAATTTTTGTAGCATCAGACATTCACGGTTCTAAACATTACACAAAGAAATTTGCAAAACTTATTGAAACTGAAAACCCTGACCAAATTATTCTTCTTGGCGACCTTTATTATCACGGACCAAGAAACAAGTTTCCAAAAGGCTATAACCCTAAAGAAACCGCAAATATTTTGAATGGATATAAAAACAAAATCAAGTGTGTGAAAGGCAACTGCGACGCAGAAGTTGACCAAATGATTTCTTCGTTTGAAATCGAAGACCAATATGAAACCACAATAAACGGAAAAACATTTTTGTTTGTTCACGGTCATAAACTTGACGCTGAAAATATGCCAAACAAAGATTTTACCTTTGGCGGACACACACATATTCCTGTGATTAACGCAGACCTAAAAAACACAACCTATGTTAACCCTGGTTCGCTTGGTCTCCCAAAATCAAAAGATGGTTCAACATTTGCTGTTATTGAAGAAAACAAAATCTCAATTAAATCAATAAACGGAAAAGTTCTCTACTTGGTAAATTTCTAGCAAAATAAAACGACACTAGTTTTAGTGCCGTTTTTTGTTTTATTGTTTTTGATTTGCTTTTGCTTGTTCAGCCATTTGTTGTGTGAAAAGCCATTCACCCATCCAGCCATATTCAGCGCCGCCGTCAATAAGTTTTGACCAACCATAAGCATATGTGTTTGGGCTAGCATCGATAAGTTGTTGATATGCAGAAAGTGGGAAAGCCACATTTTCCTTATACAAAAGTTCGCCAATTGAAACTCTTTCTTGGAATTTTTCTGCCGCTTCTGGGAATGGAACACAACCAATCAACTTGAGTGCTTCAGAAAAGTTGTTTTGTTCTCTGCTCAAATCTAAGTTTTCAGCTCTAACAAGAACCTCTAAAACTTTTCTTGAATGAGCAACTGCATCTTCCATTGATGTTTCTGGAGATGTGTAATCAATCTTTTCAATTTTGCTTAAATCTCTATAAAATTCTTCTAATGTTTCATAAGGCTTCAATGTTGCTAAATATGCCTTACCCTCATCAGTTTTAAGCCATTCTCTTTGTGCTTTATATTTTTCCATAACAAATACCTCCCTTTGTTAACTTTAGTATAGCAATTTTTTACTCAAAATACAATGATTTCAGTAAAAAAGTGACTCTTTTTGACGAGTTTTTGTGTTTTGCTTGCCAAGTTTGCGTTTTTTGTTAAATTTGACACCTGCTAAATTTTGTGTTATTATGAAATTAGGAGCGATTTATGGAATTAACAGAAGAATTTCAAAAACAACTTAACGCAGCAAACTACATCACTCGTGTTAAACAAAAGGAGTGGCTAGAAAAAGCAAAAAAACACATTCCTGTTTATTCAGCAGAATATTTGTTTTACAAAAACTCAAGTCGCCTTGCGGAAATGATGAAAGTTGACCCTGAAAAAGGTTTCATTTATGACCCTGCCGTTCTTTGTGACGGCATTGAAATCTTAATGAATATATTAAACACAAAAGACGCTAAAGCTACAAATATTTCTCGTTTGCAAACGCTTTATGCAAACTTTGCAACACCAGAAGTTAGAGTTCATTATCTCCGCGTGTTTGCTGAGTATTTGGAACTCTATCCAATTATTGGAAAACAAATGATAAAAGACCTTGAAGAAGTTGGAAAAACTTCAACTGACCCTGAGTTTTTGGAACTTTTGAACGGAAGAATTAGGTCTGTGCAAAATATTATGAAAATACAAAGTGAAGGTTCAGGATATCAACCAGAATAAAAACACACCTTTTAGTAAGGGTGTGTTTTTTGTTTAAATTTTTTAAAATGTGTCACAAATATTTTGAAAACCCACCCCTTTTCTATTATATTATATTTATAAGACTATAAATCATAAAACTTAAAGGAGGTTGTTATGGATTATTCAGAAATGAAAGCTAAAGAAGTGAAACGTAAACCTTATAGCTATGAAAAGAGTAAAGCCAATGAAGGCAAGCGCAAACCTTACAGCTACGAAAAAAGCAAAGCCAATGAAGGTAAGCGCAAACCTTATAGTTACGAAAAAGACCTTGCAAGAGAAGCAAAACAAGCAGCACGTTCTATGAAGAAATCTGCTGTTTCTTGGCTAATTGTTCTTGTTATTTTGGTTGTTGGTGTGGTTGGTGGTTTCTTTGCACACAAACTTGCATTTAAAAATGACGTATATCAAATGGTGGCTTACGGAAACGGCGAGGTTGACATTTGCATCGGTGTTGATGAGCAATACCAAACCTACACCGAACTCGGTGTTAAATGTATCTCATTTGGAAAAGATGTTTCAAGTGAATGCTCTGTTAAATATTATTACAGAACCGACTTAACCGAAGAGCAGGTTGAAGTTAGTGAAGTTGACGAAACCAAACCTGGAATTTATTATGCGGTTTACAGCACAAATTCACCAAAATACAAAACCGTAACCCTCATTAGAAATATTATTGTTTTAAGGGAGGAAGGCTAATGGTTAAGAATAAGAAAAGTAAACTTAAAACATTTTTAACAAGTGTTGTTTCTTTAGTTTTAGGGCTTGCGATTGGTTTTGTTGTTAACATTTACACTCTTCTTCCAAACTCTTATGAGATTCCTGGAAAAGTTCAAACTTCTTCACCAACAGTTGTCGCAACTGGTGAAATTAATGCTGAAGTTGTTAAATCTAACGACCTTTCAATTCACTTTATTGAACTTGGAAACAAATATACCGGTGATTGCACCTTAATCAAAGTTGGTGACACCGAAATGCTTATTGATGCAGGTTCAAAGGAATCAAGTATTCCAGCAATAAAACAATATCTCGACGTTTATGTTACCGATGAAAAACTTGAATATGTTGTTGTAACTCACGCACACGAAGACCACTACGCAGGTTTTGCTGTTAAAGACGAAAACGGAAGTTTATTTGATTTGTTCGAGATTGGAACTATCATTGAATTTGCAAAAACAAATAAGACCACAGACAATAAAATGTTTGGATATTATGAGGCACAAAAAGCAGATGCAGTAAGTGATTATGGCACAACTATTCGTGATGCAAAATATTTCATAGATAATCCTGGTGAAAATCTTTTCACTCTTGGTGATGCAGGAAAAGATGTGTCTTGTGAAATTTTAAATCAAAAATATTACACGGAAACTGACCCTCATACAGAGAATAACTATTCAGTATGTTTGCAAATTATTCAAGGCACAAAAAAATATCTCTTTACTGGTGACCTTGAAAAAGATGGCGAAGAATCTCTTGTTGAGTTAAACACAACAAGTCTTTCACAAGTTGAACTTTATAAGGCTGGACACCACGGTTCAAAAACATCATCTTCTTCTGCTCTTTTGGAAGTTATTAAACCAAAGGTTGTTTGTGTTTGTTGTTGCGCAGGAAGTAGTGAATATACTTCAAAAAATGAAAACCAATTTCCTACTCAAGCGTTTATTGACAGAGTTTATGCCTATGACACAAAGGTTTATGTAACAACTCTTTGTGTTGATTACAAACAAAATAAATATGAATCATTCAATGGTAATATTGTTGTTTATTCAAACCTTGCAGATAGTGTTGTGAATATTGCTTGTTCAAACAACACAACAGAACTAAGAGACACTGAATGGTTTAAAAACAATCGAACGCTGCCAGATGCAGATGCGAGTTAAAAAGAGAGGAAAACCTCTCTTTTTTGTTTTGCTAAAATTTTAATTATGTTACAATGTTTTTGGGAGGAACTAATCTTGGAACAAATTTTAATTACTGGTGGCGCAGGTTACCTTGGTCTCAATATTTCACTTTCTTTATTAACCCAGGATTGTGAAATTTTTATTGTTGATGATATGAAAAACTCCTTTGAAGAGCACATTTCTGTTCTTATTAAAAATTTTGGCTCTAGAGTTTCTTTTTATCAGGGCGATGTTTGCGACTATGAGTTTATGAAATCTATTTTTGAAAAACATTCGTTTGATAATGTTATTCATTTGGCGGCATATAAATATGTTAGTGAAAGCGTTGAAAAGCCTGAGCTTTACAAAGCAAACAATATTGAATCGTTAAAAACTATTTTAAATCTCTGTGAAGAGTTTAATGTTTCAAGATTGTCTTTTGCATCTTCTGCAGTGGTTTATGGAAACACAGGCTCCACACCAATTAACGAAGACTGCACACTATCCCCACTTAGTCCTTATGCTAAAACAAAATGTGATGGCGAAGAAATTATTAAACAATGGCACGCACAAACAAAAATCCCTGCAACAATTTTTAGATTTTCAAACCCTGCCGGTGCTAACACAAAATTTATGTTTGGTGACCATAGCAAAAAAGGTTTCGATAACCTCATTCCATATATTGTTAAGTCTGCAATAAATGATAACGAAATGACTTTCAAAGGCAATGACCACCCAACAAGAGACGGAACACCTGTTCGAGATTATATTCACGTGACTGACCTAGCTGACATTGTTGCAAAGGTTTTGAACACCTCAAAAAATTCGGGCGTTGAAATATTGAATGTTTCAAGAGGGACTGGATTTTCTCTCTTAGAAATTGTTTTGACTACTGAAAAACTTTTGAATAAAAAATTAAAATACCAATTTACCAATCGTAATAACAATGAATCCTCTGTTTCTATTTTAGACTCAACCAAACTAACTCAAAGTTATTCAACTATTCATAAGTTTGGTCTTGAGGAAATAATTTCATCTCAAATTGAATTTTATAAACACATCTCATCTAAAAGGTTTAAAATTTAATTATTGATTTAACAAACATTTTTTGTTATAATAAATTTACAAAAGGAGAAATATTATGGGCATTATCCAATCAATTAAAAACAAACTCGGTGGCAAATCTAAAAAGAAAGTTTACACAGCTGAAGAAATTTCAAAACTATGCATCGGTTACGCTGATGAGGTTAAACTGTTGTCTCACGCTGTTGATGTTTCAAAACCTGAGGACAAAGCATACTTTGCTTCAAGAACAACCAGATTTATTGACAATTATGCTGAACTAAAAAAAGAAATTGCTATTTCAAAAGAAATCGCTGAAAAAGAAGTTGAAGATTTTGTAGAAAATGGCGATGACATTTTAGCTCATCACTCTCAAGAATATTATGACGATGTTTATGCTGATTGGAAGTCAGCTCCTATTCTTATTCAAATCGCAGAAACAAGACTTGACGCATCATACACAGCACTTTGTAACCTCAAGGAATATTTTGAAGGAAAGTCACAAACCTATGAAACAACCCTTGTGGAAAATATCGCAAAGGACAATTCCACACCTGAATCTTTACAGAGAGAAGCAAAGACCATTGCAGCAGATGAAGTTGCCGCTATGGAAGCATACAATCCATTCCAACTCAGTTCAGGTCTTTTGTCAGCTATTGGAAAAGCTGCATCAATTGTAACAATGGGTATGGGAATTGCCGAAAACAATGCTGCAAAAACCGTTGCTGGAGCTGCTCTTTATCATTTAAATGACCAAGTTGGCAAAGAAGAAGACCAACAACAACCAGAATAAATATAAACAAAAAAAGGAACTTAAAATTTAAGTTCCTTTTTTTATTTATTCAAGACCAACACTTGCAAGTTCTTGTTTATATTCGTCTTCAGCCTTTTCACAAATTGCTTTCTTTTCTCTATTTAATCTATCAATTTTTGATTGAATATCCCCTTCAATTTTACCAAGTTTGGCAGCCTTGATTCTCTCTAAATACGCTTTGAACTTTTCTTCCCAAACAGGGAAAACTTGCATCAACACCTTTCTCCAAGCTGCTGTGAGTTCTTTGTCTGAACCACTATAAATTCCACCAGTGTTTTGTCTAAACTTATCGAGTGAGCAGTTAAATGGTGTAAACATTACTTCAAACTCAGCATCTCTTTTTTTATAGAGTTTAAACTCTTCTGCGTCAGTGTCATAATAACCATCTCTAATTGCGATTGCAAGTTTTGTGAATGGATAAATATTTCCATCTTTTTCATTAGTGATGCCGACTGAGCACTCTTTTGTCATAAGTTCCATTTGTTCCAAGAGTCTCATATCAAATGTTGTTTCCTTATCAAAGGCTTTTAAAAGGTGTTCTTTCATAATTTCAAAAATATCCACACTAGAACATTCCCAAATATCAATTCCTTGTGCGTTTTCAATAGCCTCGCCAAATTCGCTAAGCTGTCTCATTTCTTCCATAATAGTCCTCCTAGAACTTTATTTGCATAGAAATGATAACATATTTTTTATTCCATTTCAATACTCAACCAAAATTTAAACAAACAAAAAAGCCGATTTTATTCGGCTTTCTTTTTCTTTGTTTTTGTTACTTTCTTTGTAGTCGCTTTTTTCTTTGTTGTTTTTTTTTTTTTTG
>SVHI01000036.1 GCA_015055905.1 Clostridiales bacterium
TATTGTTGAAGAGGGTTTGAGATATGACCTCACAGTTCCTCTTGTTAGATTTTATATCAACAATAGAGAAAAACTCCCAACACCATTCAAGTCAATTCAAATTGATGAGGCGTTTAGGGCAGAAAGACCTCAAAGAGGAAGGGTTCGTCAATTCACTCAATGCGATATTGATATTTTGGGCGACGCTTCACCACTTGCAGAGGTTGAACTTTTATATGCTTATATGTGCTCATATAAAGCGCTCGGGTTTAACAAACTCACAATTAAAGTTAATGACAGAAGACTCTTAAATGAAGTTATCACAATGTCAGGTTTTGAACTTGAAAAAGTTACTGATGTTTGCATCGAACTTGACAAGTTTGACAAAATCGGTTTTGACGGCGTTGAAAATGAACTTGTTAAAAAAGGATATGATGCATCAAACGTTTCAAAACTCATCGCAATTTTTGCTGATTTAAAACAATCTGGTTCAAACCAAGAAAGTTTTGAAAAACTTGAAAAGATTGGCGTAAGCGAAGAAGTGCTCGGTTCACTTAAACTCATCATTAACACAGCAAACAGTTTCAAAGTTGAAGGTTTTGATGTTGTCTTTGACTCAACAATCATTCGTGGTCAAGGCTATTACACAGGCACTGTGTTTGAAGTTTATGACGAAGAATTTGGTCGCGCACTTGGTGGCGGCGGAAGATATGACAAAATGATTGAAAAGTTTGCGGGTCAATCAATCCCTGCAGTGGGCTGCAGCATTGGGCTTTATTCAGTTGTTATGTTAATGGTTGAAAGAGGATTTAAAACCCCATCAAAAAAACTTGCTCTCATTTTTGATAAGAAAAACACTCTCGAAGAAATTATGAATGCAAAGGTTGAACTCATTGCAAAAGGTTATGATGTTTCAGCGTTTGTGTTCCCAAAGAACTTCAACAATTTTGTTGATAAAATCAAACAAAATGGCTATAGCCAAATTGTGAAAATGACTGACACTTCAAAAATTATTGAAATTTAACACTGGAGGAAATATGGATTTTGCCATATCGAACTGGCTTTATAACACCTTTGGTGCAAATAAGGCGTTTGCGATATTTTGGGCAATAGTTTCGTTTTTGGGCAATACTTGGGCTGTTGTGGTGACTGCAGCGGTAATGCTATGTTTCAAAAAAACACGAAAACTTGGGCTGTATATCGCAATCACTTGCATCTTTGTTTTTGTTGCAAACTCGTTAGTGATAAAACCAATCATTGAAAGACCAAGACCATTTGTGTCACACCCAGAGTTTACCATTATGTGTGAAAACGCAAAAATGGAACTTCCTAAAAACTACTCAATGTTTTCTGGGCACGCAGCGAACTCAATGGCAATGGCGATGCTTGCTTTCAAGTTTTCTAAAAAATGGGGCGGCATATCATTTATTTATCCATTTATGATAGGCATCTCAAGAATAGCACTTTGTGTTCACTATGCAACTGATGTTTTGGCTGGTTGGATATTTGGCGCAGTTGTTGCACTTGGGCTCTATTATTTAATGGAAATGTTTATAAAAAATTATAAGTTATCAAAGGGGAAAAACAATGGAAAAGATAGTTCTAGCATCAGCGAACCAACACAAGATTAAAGAATTTAATGAAATGCTTGGTGGAAATTTTAAAATTTTGTCTTTAGAAGATATTGGTTTCAATAGAGAAATTGAAGAAACAGGTTCAACTCTTATTCAAAACGCAAAAATCAAGGCTGAAACTGTTAGAAATTATTTAAAAGAAAATGGAAAAGACTATCCTGTTATTGCAGATGATTCAGGATTATTCATTCACGTTCTTGGCGGTGAGCCTGGCGTTTATTCAGCAAGATACGCTGGCTCTCACGATGACCAAGCAAACAGAGACAAGGTTCTTGGAAAACTTGAAAATAAACTCGATAGAACTGCTAACTTTGAATGTGTAATTTGCTATATGGCAAAGGATACAACAAAGCTCTTCATTGGCAGAACCTATGGCGAAATCACAACTGAAGAAATTGGCGATACATCATTTGGATATGATTGCATTTTCTTCTCAAGTGACCTTAGAAAGACATTTGGCGAGGCAACTGCAGCAGAAAAGAATGCTGTTTCCCACAGAAGCAGAGCAGCAGAACAACTCAAAAAATTCCTCACTCCATATAATAGAAATTTTGATAGAACACTTAAGTTTAATAAATAGAATATCTAAGTTAAGAGGTGATTTATGGGTAAAATTATAGCGGCTTTTGCTGGTGTTGGAAAAAGTTATGTTGGCAAAAAATATTCAAATGTTTTAGATTTAGAGTCAACTTATTACAAGTGGCTTGAAGACGGAGTTGCACACCTAACTGAAGAAGAAAGAAAAGGCAACAAAAACAGAGTGTTAAACCCAAGCTGGCCACAAAACTATATTGAAGAAATTTTAAAACAAAAAGAAAATTATGATATTGTGTTGATTCAACTGAGTCACGCAAGATTAAAAAACGAAAAAATCTTTGAATATTTTGATGAAAACAATATTGAATATTATGTAGCGAGACCAAACTTAACTGGTTGGAAATATATCGAACAAAGACTTCGCGACAGAGGCAACACTGAAGAGTTTGTGGGTCAAGTTAGAGACAATTTCAATATTTTTATTGAGGAATTCTCAAAAGATAAATACAATCAAATCATTATTGAAGATGGCGAGTTTTTAGAAAAAGCGCTCATTGACGGTGGATTTTTGAAATAAAAAAGAGAGCAGGTAACGCTCTCTTTTCTTTATTAATAAACTATGCAAACTGCGGTTGAGTAATCTTTTGAATGTGAGATTGAAATTTTGATTTCAGTCATTCCAAGTTTTTCAAGTTCCGCCTTAACGTAGTCGTTTTTAATGATATATGGTCTGCCTTCAGGGGTGGCGGTTATACACACTTGCTGAAAGTCTAAGGCTCTGTTTGACAAGGCTTTTACAACCGATTCTTTCACACACCAAAAAGAACATAAAATCTCGTGTTTGTTTATGTGTTTTTCTGCATATTCAATTTCGCTTTTTGTGAACGCTCTTTCAATTACTCTTTGCGAAATATTTCTAAATCTTTCGTTTTGTTCAATATCGATTCCAACTTCCATAAACCTATTTTAATTCATTTTCAAAGATTTTCCAAGCGGATTTTAAAAAAACATTTTTTGCATATAATTTTTGTCGAAATTGCTCTAAAATTAAGTTAATTTGACTAGTTTTTGAAATGGTATTGATTGAAAATGAAAAATAAGTTAAAATGTGATTACAAACAAAAGATAAAGAGCGGATACACAAAAGAAGATGTTTTACAAAAGATAAAGAAAATTGTTTATCACAAATGAGGAAGGCAGCCCTTTGGGCTGTTTTATTTTGTGATTTTTTTGATAATTTATTTTGGTTTTCAAGAATATTTTTTTAATGCCGTCAAAATTGTTTTCTTAAATTATTTAAATGTGATATATTATTTGTGAGGTATTTTAAATGTTCCATTTAATTAAAGAAGAAGACTATGACGTTTTGGCAAACTCAAACTTTGCAAAAAATGCAATGTTTTACAAGGATATGCTTGCGTTTTGCAATGCGTTTGACGAAGTCACAAAGAATCCAAAGAAACTTCCAAACTTCTGTTTTTTGCACACCAAAGAACTTTGCTTGGAAGGCATTTGTTTGCTTATAAAAATGTATGCAACTGAATTCAAGTTTGAAACAATCAAACTTTCTCTTGAATATTTAAAAATTCTTTACTATGCAGTTGCAAGTTTTTCAAAAGACAAGAAAACCGTTAACAAAGACGACATCATTGCAGAATTTGAACAATATAGAAAAGCAAGCATTGAGTTTTGTGATGAACACAAAGCAGAGGTTGCAAACCAAGAGAAAATTCACGAAGAAAAACTTGAACAACACAAAGCGAAACTAAAAAAGAGTGATTCAAAAAAATCTTCATCAAAAGTTTTCAATGCGCTTTATGTGATTATGTTTGTGTTCTCGTTTGTAAGTTTGGCGTTCCCAGCGCTCTGCGCGATTTACAAAACCTTTTCAACAGGTGTGTTATGGGGAATGTCTGTAGGCTTGCTCGTGGTTGGAATTTCCGTGGCTTATGTGTTTAGGTTTGCTAGCAAAAAGCTTGCAAGGCTTGCTGATGACCTTGCCTATGAGGCTCAAGTGTTCAAAAAAGGCATTGAACAAGACGAGCAAAACATTAAAGAAATGAAAGACCAATACAACAAAATCTTGTGTGAAAAATATGAATATAAATGGTATTTCACTGCATTGTTTTCGCACTACGGAACAACTCTTAGCACGGAAGAAATTTTGTCGAGAGCAAAAATGTATAAACTTTTGACATACAATGTTATCTATGATGTTAAAAAGTTGTTTAGAAGTCAACAAGAAGAAATTGACGATATTATTGCTGAAATTGAAAACCTTTCTTACAATGTTGATTATCAAGCAGAATTTGCTGATGTTTACAAGAGAATAATGGACCAAGACTGGCTTTATTTCAACCAACAAGTGAGATTGCATT
This sequence comes from Clostridiales bacterium, assembly GCA_015055905.1. Classification (GTDB taxonomy): domain Bacteria; phylum Bacillota; class Clostridia; order Christensenellales; family UBA1242; genus RGIG1681. The sequence goes on from SVHI01000036.1 coordinate 4,529, forward strand.
TCATTAAAAAGTTTACTGATGTTTGCGAAAAGAGCCATAACTGGAAACTTGAATATAACGACGACGAAATTGACCCATTTGAGGTTGACGTTAGAGCACTTTCTCGTGAAAATGTTGCATATTTAAAATCAAACGACAGAAAATTTGTTACTGCAAAATTAATTGATTTTATGCAAACAAACTATGCAAAGAATCTTAGAGAACTTGAATTTACTGGCAATTATACCGCAGAGTCTCTTAAGAATTTGAAATCAAACTACTTAAAAAGTTTCTATGTTCACGATGTTATGAGCGCAGAATCAAAGGGAACTTTTGCAATGAGTATGGTTGACCTTGAAGAGGCTGAAAGAATTCCAACATACATCAATTTGAAGTTGAGGCTTATTGAAAATGCTGTTGGTCTTGGGAATAGCGATGCAAGAGTAATTCGTCAAATGGCAGAGTCTATGTTTGGAAACGAAGACGAAAGCGAACCAGAGATTAGTGAAACATTCAGTGTTATTGATATTGAATATCCTGACACTGATTATGCGACTGACGATTCTAATAACAACTAAACAAAACAAAGGCAGAATTGTTCTGCCTTTTATTTTTTTATTGATTTTTTGCGGGTTTAATAATATAATAACCTTTGTAGGAGAATATATGTTTAACTTTGAAGAACTTAAGTCGCTGAGTGAAATGCAAAGTTTGGCTGTGCACTGTCTTTGACTCGGCTGGACTTGAAAAACGACTAAAAGAAATTGAAACGGAAGAGCAAGACCCTAAAGTTTTTGCTGATTTTTCAAAAATAAAACAGCTTGGAACCGAAAAGAAAATTGTTTGTGATGTTTTGAATAAAATCAAACTCACAACAAGAGAAATTCAAGACCTTAAAGACCTTTATGCGTTGCTAACAAGCGAAAATGCAGGGGACGGCGAATGGGCTGAGTTTTCGGCAGAATTTAAAAAAGCAAAAAAAGATGTTGAATCGCTTTATGAGGAAACACTTTACAGTGAAGAGCACGACAACTGCTCAGCGCTTGTTGTTTTGCACGCGGGTGCTGGTGGTGAAGAGGCTCAAGACTGGACGGATATGCTTCTTCGAATGTATACAGGCTTTGCCGACAAAAATGGACTGTCGCTAAAGATTATGGACTATCTTTACGGTGATGGCGCGGGCTACAAAAGTGTAACATTTATTGTTGAGGGTGAGCACGCTTATGGAAACTTTAAGTGTGAAAGAGGTGTTCATAGACTTGTTAGAATTTCGCCATTTGATGCAAACAAACGCAGACACACTTCGTTTTCAAGCGTTGAAGTTTCACCTATTATTGAAGACACTGAATCTATTGAGGTTCGTCCAGACGAGATTAAGGTTGACACTTACAGGGCTGGCGGTGCTGGCGGTCAGCACATCAATAAAACAGAGTCAGCTGTTAGAATCACACACATTCCAACGGGCATAATTGTGGCTTGTCAAAATGAAAGAAGCCAAACCCAAAACAGAGAACTAGCAATGAAGATGCTCTATGCAAAACTTGCAGAAAGAGCAGAACAAAAGAAAGAAGAGGAACGCCTCAAACAACTTGGTCTTCAAAGAAAGATTGAGTGGGGCAGCCAAATTCGTTCATATGTGC
>SVHI01000013.1 GCA_015055905.1 Clostridiales bacterium
AAAGATAACGGATTTGAAGTTGTTGACCACATCAAAATTTTCGTTAATGCATCAGCTGAAACAAATGCTGTTTTAGAGAAATTTAAGACAGAACTTTGTGAAGGAACTCTTGCTGACGCTGTTGTTATTGGTGATGATAGCGGGGCAGATGTTGAAGTTAACGGAGAAAACGTTAAACTTAGACTTGAAAAGGTATAATAAAAAAGAGTGCAGGTTTGCACTCTTTTTGTTTTGTTAGTTTAGGGTTTCTGGGGCGCTGAAAATGTAGGCGTCTTCTGAGAATGTTTCAATCGTTTCGGCGAGCCCATCTCCACTTGGAAAGTATTTGAGTGCCATAGTTTTTCTCCTTTACTTTTAGTATTTTACTCTCAAAAAAAATTATGTGTTTATTTAGATAAAAAAATAAAAAGACTTGACAATGCGGTTTTTGTATTATATAATTTCAATGCTTATGTTTATTTAAGGAGATGCTCAAAATGAAAGAAACAATTCATCCAGATTATCACACAGTTAAAGTTGTTTGCGCTTGTGGCAACACTTTTGAAACTGGTTCTACAAAAGATGGCGACGTAATCAAAGTTGATATTTGCAACAAATGCCATCCATTTTTCACTGGCACACAAAAGATTGTTGACGCTGGTGGTAGAGTTGAAAGATTCAACAAGAGATACGGTATTAAGAAATAACTGTGATTATTCGTGCAGGCAATTTTTGCTTGCACTTTTTATGTGCGTAAAATGGATATTTTTATGCACATTTTTTTTTGAGGAAAATATGGTAGGTTATAGACAACTGAAACTTAAGCTCGAAAAAATGTTTCTTGACGCAGGTGTTGACGACTTTGCAGACATTGATTGGATAATGTGCGAAATCTTAGACAAAAAGAGAAGTATGCTCCCATTTTGTGAGAATATTTCAAAAGAAGATGAAGACAAAATCATAGAGGCTGCAGAAAAAAGAGCAAAACATATTCCGTTAGGTTACATTTTTGGAAAGACCAATTTTTTCGGGTATGACCTTGTTGTTAATGAAAATGTGTTAATTCCAAGGCTTGACACTGAAATTTTGATTGAAACAGCAATAAAAGAGATAAATCAACGTGAAAATGCATCGGTTCTTGATATAGGAACAGGTAGCGGAGCGATTGCGATTGTTTTAAAAAAAGAAACAAATGTAAAGACATACGCTGTTGATGTTAGCGAAAAGGCGTTGGAAGTTGCAAAACTCAATGCAAAAAACAACAATGCTGATATAGAGTTTATTCATTCAAACTTGTTTGAAAATGTTGGCGAGTTAAAAGTTGATTTTATTGTTAGCAATCCGCCATATATTGAATCATCAGTTATTGCAGGTCTCGACAAAGAAGTTCGCGATAATGAGCCAATTTTGGCGTTAGATGGTGGCGAAGATGGTCTTGATTATTATAGAGTGATAGTCAAAGAGTCAAAAAACCACTTAAATCCAAAGGGTATGCTTATTTTTGAAATTGGTTACAATCAAGCAGATGCACTAAAAGAACTGATGAAAGATGATTTTAAGAATGTTAGAGTTATTAAAGACTACGGAAATAACGATAGAGTTGTTATAGGAGAACTTTTATGATTGAAAGATTAAAGAAAATTAAGGAGAGATTTGAAGAACTCACAAAAGATTTGATGAATCCAGATGTGTTGGCTGATATGAACATTTGGCAAAAGAAGTCAAAAGAACAAGCAGACCTTTCACCAATCGTTGAGAAATTTGATGAATATTTAAGAGTTGAAGGCGATATGAAAGATGCAGAAGAACTTTTGAAGACTGAAAAAGACCCAGATATGGTTGCTATGCTCAATGATGAGTTCTATGAAGGCAAAGAAAAACTTAAAAAGGTTGAAGAAGAACTTAAAATCTTGCTCTTGCCTAAAGATGAAAATGACGAAGGTAACGTTATTGTTGAAATTAGAGCGGGTGTAGGCGGCGACGAAGCAGGTATTTTTGCTGGTGACCTTTATAGAATGTATACAATGTTTGCTGATAGAAACAGATTTAAGGTTGAAGTTCTTGATGAGGAAAGTGCTGAAGGCGGAATCATCAAACAAGTTAACTTTATGGTAACGGGAAAGGGTGCTTATGCTAAGTTTAAATACGAAAGCGGTGTTCACAGAGTTCAAAGAGTTCCTGTAACAGAAAGTTCTGGTAGAATTCACACATCTGCTGCAACAGTTGCTGTTCTTCCTGAAGCAAAAGACGTTAAAATTGAAATCAATGAAAAAGATTTGCAAATTGATTACTATAGAGCAGGCGGTGCTGGCGGACAACACGTTAACAAAACTGAATCTGCTATTCGTATCACACACCTCCCAACAGGAATCATTGTTGCTTGCCAAGATGAAAGAAGTCAAGGTAAGAATAAAGAAAAAGCAATGAACTGGCTCAAGTCAAAACTTTATGATTTTTATCAATCACAAGAAGACAGCGAATATGCTGAAAAGAGAAAGTCACAAGTTGGAACTGGTGACAGAAGTGAAAAGATTAGAACTTACAACTATCCTCAAAGCAGGGTAACAGACCATAGAATTAATATGACAATTTACTCACTTGAAAACTTTATGAATGGTGATATTGGTGATATGGTTGAGGCTTTGACACTTGCTGACCAACAAGCAAAACTTTCACAAATAGAAGAGTAAAAATAAGGTGTTATGTCAAACATAACACCTTATTTTTTCAGCATTTATAAGTAAATTTAAAAAATTTAAGCCCCTGTATTTACTTGGGGTTTTTCTTTTGTTATAATATATTATTAGATAGAATATGAAGGTAAAAGATATTGAAAAGATGTCTCTTGCAGAGCGTCGCGAATATATTGGCAGATTGATTCCGCACCTTAACACTTTTCCAGCAAAAAGAGGCTGTGAGGGTTGTGTTTATTTTATTAGTGATGAACTTATTTTGAAAAAGTTTGACACTAAAAAAGATTATGAGGTTATGGAACTTGTATTCGAGTCGTATTGTGAAGAGAGCAATAAATTTGAGGCAATGGGATACTCTATTCCTAAGATTTTTGCGTGGCAAAAAATTCCTAAGAGTGTAATCCTTGATGGAAGAAGTTGTGATTTTTATATTTTGGAACAAAGACTTCCTGGAAAGAGTATGTTTATTGGCAAAATCGATAACATTTATGATTCTCTTAGTGACCAATTTTCAAGACTTAATTTTGAACATATTCTTCTCGACCCAGAAAAACATATCGAACAATATAAAATTATTGTTAAGAAATATTTGGAAACTTTTATTGAGATGAACAGAATCATTGAAAGTTTGTCTGTTAGAGAAATTGAAAAGTTTATTGAAACAGTTTACGCAATTTATTTGAAAGGGGAATATAATGTCCCTGATGTTCACGCGAAAAATGTGCTTTTTACTGATAATTCGCTTAGTTTGATTGATAACTATATGTGTATGAAAAAGTCGCTAGTTTATATTAATAGATTCACAGCTTATGAGTTTATGCTTTCGAGAATAATTATGCTTTTTAGACAAAATAATTATGTTGGTGAAATTAGAAAGAAGATTTTTGATAACACATTGCAGTCAAGCCAGATTGAAGAGATGATTAATGAAAATATGAACCTTTGTGCATCTTCGCTTAAAAAGATGGTGATTGCGATGCAAAGATGTTGCGAACACAGCGAGGCTCTTACAAAAAATGACTATAATAGAGCATACAAGCAACTTATAAAGCATCTTGATGACCAAAAAGCAAAAGAAGTTTTGTCTTCTTTTGAAATTTCTAAATATTAATTTTTATAAATAAAAATTTTGTGATAGAATGAAAATATGACAAGACAACAACTTTTAGAAAGGGTAAAGAATGAACTCCCAGAGACTTCTGGTGTTTATATTATGAAAAACATAGATGATGAAGTTATCTATGTTGGTAAAGCAAAGGCTCTTAAAAGAAGGGTTAAGAGTTATTTTGACGAGACTCCAAAAACACAAAAGACCTATGCTTTGGTTTCAAACATTGACCATTTTGATTATATTTTGACTAATAGCGAACTTGATGCTTTTTCGCTTGAAAGCAATCTCATAAAAAAATATAAGCCAAAATATAATATTTTGCTTAAGGACGACAAGAGTTTTCCATATCTAAAAATCGATATGAAAGAGAAGTTTCCAAGACTTCAAATTGTGAGACTCCCAAAGAGTGAACAAGGGGTTTTGTTGTTTGGACCTTATGTTACGGGAACAAGAATAAGCGAACTTGTTGCGCTTATCAAGTCTGCATATCCAATTAGGTGGTGTAATAAGAATTTTGAGGGCAAAAACTCGCAATCTAAGCCTTGTTTGTATGGTGAGATTGGCAAGTGCCTTGCACCTTGTGTTTCTGTTGAAAATGAGACCAAATATATGGAAATGCTTGATAATGTGGTTGCATTTTTGAATGGAAAAACAAGCGATATAAAAAAGAAACTTAAAAAGAAGATGGATGAGCAGGCAGAAGTGCTAAATTTTGAAGAAGCACTCGTTACAAGAAACCAAATAAAAATGATTGAGGCTATTGATAATGAACTTATCACGAGCCTTGCAAGTGACGCAGATATCGATGTTTTTGCTGTGGCTGAACAAGACGAGTTTTATAATGTTAATGTTATGATGCTTAGAAAGGGTAAAAACGTTGGGCAAGTAAACTATCCACTTCCAGATGCAGTTGGAACAAAAACAGAAATTTTGATGTCGTTTATTTCAGGGTTTTATAAAGATTCGGCAACACTTCCAAAAGAAATTGTTGTGGGGGCGTTTGGCGAAGATGAAAGAGAAATGCTTGCGGGATTTATTCTTTCAAACTTAAATAAAGCAGTTAAGATAACAATTCCAAAGATTGGAATAAAAACTGAACTTGTAAAGAATGCTGAGAAAAACGCAGAAGAGTTTTTGAGAAATTCAAAGGCGAGAATTGAAAAGAAACAAAAAGCAACAATAGAGGCGCTTGAAAATCTTAAAATGTTGCTTGGACTCAAGCGTTTGAAAAGAATGGAATGCTATGATATTTCGCATATTTCGGGAGAGTTTGCGGTGGCTAGTATGGTTGTTTTTGAAGACGGCGAGCCAGCGTATAAAGAATATAGAAAGTTTAAGATTAAAACCGTTCAGGGTAATGACGACTATGCGTCAATGACGGAGGTTTTAACCAGAAGACTCACTGATATGATTGAGTGTAAAGAAAACTTTTCAAAACGTCCAGACCTTATTGTTCTTGATGGCGGTTTTGGGCAATTACATTCTGTTCAAAAGGTTCTTGAAAAACTTGATGTGGATATCCCATTAATCTCACTTGCTGAAAGGAATGAAGATATTTGCACAACGTTTTCAAATGAGCCTGTCTCTTTACAAAAATCAAATAATGTGGTAAAATTATTACAGCGAATACGTGACGAGGCTCACAGGTTCGCAATCACATTCCATAGACAACTTAGGGGCAAGTCATTAAAGGCTTCGCTTGATGAAATTGAGGGGGTTGGAGCACAAAAAGCACAGGCTCTAATCAAGCATTTCAAGTCGGTTGAAGGAATATCAAAGGCTAGCAAAAATGACCTTATGAAAGTTGAGGGAATTGGCGAGGCTTTGGCGAATGTGATTTACTTGTTCTATCACGGCGAAAATAATTAAAGGGAGGTGTTGTTATGGACGAAAAAAGAATTAAAGAAATTATTAAAATGCTTTTAGCCAATCAACAACTCATTAATAGAAGAAAAGTTGAAGAAGAGTTTCGTGACCTTAACGACGAAGATGTTGCTTTGAGATATGGAATTTCAAGCAGTTTGTTTCCAATGTTTAGAGAAGATTATATTGATGACTCTGCTGTAGATATTATGGTGTTTGGAACAGATAACATTGTTGAGATGGTTGATACAGAAGACAGTGAATATAAATATAGCAACTACTTTTATGACATTGGTTCAAATGATACTTGTGTTTTAAAGGTTGGGTTTGAAAGAAAAGTGTCTGGAAAACCAGCGTATAAATCAGGTTTTTCTGTTTATATATTAAACTATGACGGAGATGATTTCCATTTTATCCCAGTTATGAGAGTTGACCTTGAAGACCCTATGGAAAACGGGGTGGTTATTCCACACAAAAATGAATATCCTGCAAATGTTCCTCTCGGTTACAAGACTTTCTTTAGCGAAGAAGAACCTGCACCACACGTTCACTTTTTTAACGATAATGTGAGCGAGGAGTATAAAAACAGAAACAGTTTGGAAGGGAAAGACAAAAACATTAATGGCAATGCGATTTCTCTCGGACACTTGTTTGATTATTTTGTTAAACTTGGCGACATTTCATTAAAAATGGAAAAACACGAAGAATTAACAGATGAGGAAGAATCTATCCGCGAAAATAGTTTTGGTATGCCATACTTGAAATTTATTGAAGAAGATAGAATTGACGAGTATAAAACAAATGCTGATGCAACAAGACTTGCAATGCTTGTGAGTTTCAATGACCCAAAACTTAAGAATAGGATTAATAAAGAACTTGGGTTTGCACAAGGTGAAATTAGTGGGCTTGGAGCGCTTATGTTTGATATGAAATATGCGATGCTCTTGGCTGATATGCTCAAAATGAACGAACTTAGAGCACAGCACGGAACAATCAAAACAGCGCTTACTGATATCTTGACAAAAACTTCAATGCAACTTTGTGATAGTGAGTTGGAAATTGAAAACAGAAGACTTGAAACCTACGGAATTTATAGTGAAAATTCTTGGGGTGATAGAACTGGTCAAGAGATTGCTGAGGCTCTAGAACAATATGTTTAATAAAAAGGACTGCTGGTGGCGGTCCTTTTTTCATAGCGAAAAAATTTAAGCATAAGATTTATTATGAATAAATCGCGTTTAAAGAAGATTGGTTTTAGATTTTTGCTTTTGGTGTGCGGGGTGTTGTTGTTTGTTTATTTGCCGTTTTTGCATTTAAAGAAATATGATGAAATGTCGCTAATATATCGAACATTTATTGGTGAGAGCAGTGAATATCAGGGAATGATTGAGATTTGGAATATTGATACATTTGAAAGTGGAACTATGTCAAAAACAAGTTTTCTGGAATCTAGAGCAAAAGTGTTTCAATCAAAATATAAAGGATTATATTTTATGATTAGAAACGTTACAGAGAATGAATGTTTCAATATGATAGATAGTGGGCAACGACCAGACCTATTTTCTTGCTCATATGTTGTTGCAGAAAGAGTGAGGGATTATGTTTGTGCTTTTGAGGCTCAAAGTGCAGATATTTATCCAAATTTCTTGCAGGCGGGTAAAGTTGATGGTTTGATTTATGCTTTGCCGTGGTGTGCTGGATTCTATTCGCTTATTTCAACAAAAGAAAAACTTGAAAAGGTAGGCAAGTATAGCGAAGATGTTTGTTTGGCAGATGTGGCTTTTGATTCTGGCTATAGTTATAAAGTTGGCAAGAAAGAGAAAACTTCTGTTTCGTTAACCTTTGGTGCAAACGGAAAACTTATGCCACAAAACGCTATTTTGGCATACAATAAAAATAGTATTGTTCAAGAAAATGGCGTTGATACAAACGCTAAAATTCAAACACAATATTCAGCCTATTCAAAGTTTGTTATAAATGAAGCAACAATTCTGCTTGGCAGTCAAAGGGATTTGTTTAGAATTCAAAATAAGCAAAAGCAGGGCAAAATGGAAGATGTTTTAGTTTATCCTCTTACTGGTTACACGGATATGGTTCAGTTTATGATGCTTGCAAAAAATGAAGACGGGCTTAGAAAAAAGTATGCAGAAAAGTTTGCTTTGTTTTTGGTGGAGGAGGATAGTCAAAAGGCAGTTGAAAAAATGGGAATGTTTGCCGTGAAACATTTTCTTGAAACTTCTCACGAGGGTGTTATGCGAGACATAACACTTGGAAATTTCAGCGATTGCAGGCTTTTTGGTGTGTTTGATAAAATTAAAGAATTTGAACAATCTTAAAATATTTTTTGATTTGGGGCGGGGCTTGTGGATAGGTTTAAGGTTGTTTTGAAGAGCAAAAAAATTGAATATTATGAAGACTTTGACATTGCTGAAGTTTCAACAATAAAAATTAGTGCTAAGGTGAAAATTGCAATTTTTCCTAAAACCGAAAAAGAACTTGAACAGGTGATTGTTTCATTAACAAGGTTTGGGTTGCCGTTTAAAGTTGTTGGAAACATTAGCAATGTTTTGTTTGTGGAAAAATTTTCTTATCCTGTTGTTGTTACATCAAAAATGAAAGATGAGTATGTTGTTGATGGAAATTTGATAACCGTTTCTGCGGGTATGCAACTTTCAAAGTTTATGGAAATTTTAAAGCGGAATAAACTTGGCGGAGCAGAGGGGCTTTTTGGAATTCCTGCAACTGTTGGCGGTGCTATTGTGAATAATGCTGGGGCGTTTGGTTCACAAATTTCGACAAATCTTTTGAGCGTTAGGGTGTTCCATAACGGGAAAATTAAGACTCTAAACTCAAATGAAATTAAGTTTGGATATCATTATTCTAATCTTAATAGATTAGTTTTATTATCTGCGTCATTTTTGTTTGAAAAGAAAAACGAATATGATATAATCAAATTGTATAATGAGTGGACATACAAACGAACCAGCACGCAGCCAGGTGGGTTGTCGTTGGGGTCGGTCTATCAACGAGTGAATGGAAGGTCTGCAGGGTTCTATATTGAACGGGCAGGGCTAAAGGGTTTGCGGGTTGGTGGAATTGTTGTTTCAAAGAAACATTCAAACTTTTTTATCAATGATAAAACTGGAACTTATGAAGATTTCTTGAGTCTTCAGCAAAGGGTTGAATGGGAAGTTGAAAGGCAGTTTGGATTGTCGCTCATTTGTGAAATTGAAAAAGTAGGTGATAATGATGAAATTACTCGCAGACCTCCACACACACTCTAAAAATTCTCGTTTTGGACACGGAAAAAATTCCATTGAGGAAATGGCTATTTCTGCAAACGAAATTGGTTTGGTTGAAATTGGTATAACTGACCACGGCTACAAGCATTTCTTTAGAACAAACAAAAACAAAATGAAAGAGGCTAGAAAGGTCATTAATGAAATTAATGAATGGTCAAAAACAAAGGTTCTTCTTGGTATTGAGGCTGACATTATGGACGAAGACGGAACTTTGGACATTGATAACGAAACACTTTCAATGCTTGACATTTTGATTGTTGGATATCACAGAATGACAATGACCGATTTTGCGGGATATTTTGGTGGGGTTAAAAAGACTGCTGAGGCTAAACAAAAATGCACAAATGCGTTTGTTAATGCGATTAGGAAATATCCAGTTACAATTTTGGCTCACCTTGATTCAATTTTGGAAACAGATATGTATGAGGTTGGTAAGGCTTGTGCAGAACGCGGAACTATGGTTGAAATTAACAACCGTCACACACACTGGACCAGGGAACAAATGGAAGACCTTATTGCCAGCGGTTGTATGTTTGTTATTTCTTCAGATGCTCATTCAAGAAACAAAGTTGGCGAAGTTAATCACGCAATGGATTTAATTCGCAAATATGATATTCCTTCTGAAAGAGTTGCGAACGTTGAATTTACCGAAGAAGAGAAGTCTCAAGCAGATAGAGAATATGAGGCTTATAAGTCAATCTACAAAAAGGTTGAGGGTGAGAAAGCGGCTCGTGAAGAGAAAATTCAGGAAAAGAAAACCAAAGAGTTTGGAAATTCACTTTCAAAAGAAATGGAAGACGAGCTTAGAAAGATTGCTTACGAGAGAGGAGAGACATACGAAACAAGAAAGTATGAAGAAAATTATGACGGCTACATTAACGATAATATGGACGAAAATGAAAGAATTATCGCTATGGCTGAAGAGTATATTAGAAACAGTCAAATGAATGAAATTGACCAAGAAAATGACAATCTTGCAGATGTTGATTACACTGAAGAGGTTGAAGAGGAAGAAGACTTGAGAAACAACTCAGTTGAGGGACTCTATGAAGATGACGGAGAGGTTCTTTCTTTTGACGATAATATGCCACTTATGAAAGACAGAGACGGTGGATTTAACAGCAAGTTCCAGTCAATTAACAACTTGGTTAAAGAAGCTGAAAAAGATGAGATTGCAGCAAAACCTGTTGCTCCAGCACCAGCAAAAGCAAACTCTAGAGTTCAAATTAACAGAACTCCTTCAAAAAAGACTGTTGAAGTTCAATCAAATACACCAAAACACAATCCAAGAGTTACAACTCCTGAAAACTTTATGAGTTCAATCACAAGAACAAACCTTGGAAAGTCTCAGGCTCAACCTGAACCAAAGCCAGAACCAGCAAAACAAACTAGGGTTGCAACTACTAGAAAGAAGTCAGCAGGTGGCTTTATTGCGGTTGATGGATTGATTGATGGTTCAAAAAAATAGGCGAGAATTCAGGCTCCGCGATAAGTATTATTTATAATAAATTAAATAAAAACGAAAAAAAGTCAAAGATTTGACTTTTTTTTATTGAAGAAAAAAACTAAACAAAGTATAATTAGTTTGAGGAAATAGGATATGGCGATAACAAGCGATGTTAAACTTGAGATAATTAAGAAAAATCTTTACAAGAAAGAAATGAAATCTCTCTTGCAAGGATTTTTTGTGTCTGCAGGAAGTTTGATTCTTTCAAGCGGACACATTTCGTTTGTTGTGTCTTCTGACTTAGAAGAGGTTATAAACTTTGTTCATAAAAACCTAACAGCGATTTATCCTGACTATGATTTCAATCTTGCTAAGGTTGTGCGTTCATTTAAAAACAAAGAGAAATTTGAGATTTCTTCAATGGAATATGGTGAAAAGGTTTTAAAAGACCTTGGCATTGTTTTTGAAGATAAAGAGGGAATGACACAAATTTCAGATGTTTGTGATAAGGCATATCTCAAAAACGAAACAACTATGAAAGCGTTTTTGACAGGCTTGTTTTTGGGAACTGGAAGTTTGAGTGTTCCAAATGCAGCCGCAAAAAAACAATATGGCTATCATTTTGAAATTAATGTTGAAACTAGAAACCAAGTTGACCTTATTGCTGAGATATTTTCAAACTTTGACATCTTTCCAAAGGTTGTTGAACGCGGTGAAGAACTTATAGTTTACTTGAAAGATAGCGAGACAATTTGCGATGTTTTGGGACTTTTTGGTGCAAACAAGATTGTTTTAGATGTTATGAACACAAAAGTTGACCGTGATATGAATAATATGATGAACAGGCAAGTGAATTGCATTTCTGCAAACCTTGACAAAACAATCAATGCGTCGCTCAAACAAATAAAGGCGATTGAAGTTATTCGTGATACCATTGGAATTGAGAGTTTGCCAGACACTCTTTGTGAGGCGGCTTTGCTTAGACTTTCAAACCCAGAGGCATCACTTTCAGATTTATTAAACTTGATGGAAACAAAAATCAGCAAGGGTGCGCTTGCTCAGCGTTTTGACAAGATTATAAAACTATCAGAAGAATTGGGGGATTATAATGGCTAACAAGATTTTGCCAAGTTTGTATACTCAAAGTAAAGGCTATAAGTTTAAATCAAGCGAAGACAAAAAGAAAATTCTTCCAGAGATTAGAACACAAAAGGTTTGCAAGAGAACACATAGTGCTCTCAGGTCTTTTGTTGATGAAAAGGGCTTTGTGCATTTGCACTTGCACACAGAATATTCGCTTTTGGACGGTGCGACAAGAATTGACAGTCTTGTAAAAAGGGCAAGGGACCTTGGAATGAGGGCTGTTGCAATCACTGACCACGGAAATATGTATGGTGCGGTAACTTTCTTTGATGCTTGTGTTTCTCTTGATGAGGGATATTACAAAGAACACGGAAAGCCTATTGTTAAGCCTATTATTGGCTGCGAGTTTTATGTTACTAGCGACTACACTAAAAAAGACTCAAGAGAGAAACTTCATCACCTTATTTTGCTTGTAAAGAATGACAAGGGCTATGAAAATATTTCAAAACTTAATGCGATTGCGTTTAGAGATGGATTTTATTTCAAGCCAAGAATTGACTATACACTTTTGGAGCAATACAGCGAGGGGCTTATTTGTTTGTCGGCTTGTATTGCGGGAACAATTCCTGCATATCTTTTGAATAATCAAGATGATGAGGCTGAAAAAGATGCACTTAGACTCAAAAATATGTTTGCGCCTGGTGACTTTTATATCGAGGTTCAAGACCACGGTTTAAAAGAGGAAAAATACGTTCTTCCAAAACTCTATGCACTTGCAAAAAAGATTGGCGTAAAAACTGTTGCTACAAACGACGTGCATTACCTTGAAAAAGAAGATGCAATCAGCCAAGACATTTTGATGTGCGTTAATATGCGTAAGACTTATGATGACCCAGACAGAATGAAGTTTGATACTGACGAGTTTTATTTCAAGACCTATGAGGAAATGAAACTATTGTTTGAAGAGGAGAGTTTGTCGACTTCTCTTGAGATTATGGACAAGTGTAACTATAACTTCCAGTATGGTCACTATTTGTTCCCAAGATTCATTCCTGAAACTGGTGATGACCCAAAAACATTCATATTAAAACTTATTGATGAGGGTGTTAAAAAACATTATCCAGTTGTTACAAAAGAACTTACTGACCGAATTGAATATGAACTTGGTGTCATTGAAAGAATGGGCTTTATTGAATATTATCTCATTGTTTGGGATTATATTAATGCTGCCAGAAAAATGGGTATTTCGGTTGGACCTGGTCGTGGTTCTGGTGCGGGTTCTGTTATTGCGTATTTGCTTGGAATCACACAACTTGATCCACTTAGATTTGGCTTGTTCTTTGAAAGATTCTTGAACCCAGACAGAGTCTCTGCTCCTGACTTTGACGTTGACTTTGAAGACTCAAGACGTCAAGACGTTATTGATTATGTTAGAAGAAAATATGGCAACGACCGAGTTATCAAAATCATTACTCTCGGTATGATGGCGGCTAAAAACGCTATAAAAGACGTTGGCCGTGTTTTGAAGGTTCCTTACAGCGAAACTGATAAGATTACAAAGGCTATTCCAAACACAGTAAAAAGACCTTATATATTGAAGAAAGTGTTTGGTTTTTATGAGGCTAAGCCAAAAGATAAAGACTATGGTGTGAACTATGCAGTTCCTGAACTTATTGAACTTTATAACAACAATCCACAATTAAAGCAGGTTGTTGATATTGCCATCAAACTTGAAGATATGCCAAGGCAGACTTCTGTTCACCCTTGTGGTGTTATCATTGGTCGTGGACCACTTGATGATTATGTTCCGCTTTCAAGGTCTGGTGAAGAACTCACAACCCAATACAACGGCGGACAAATGGAACACCTTGGTCATCTTAAGATGGACTTTTTGGGACTCTGCAACTTGTCCGATATTAAATTTGCGATTGAGTATGTTAAAGAAAATCGCGGAATTGAAGTTAATTTTGAAAACAATACATATGACGACCCAGATGTATTTAAGATGCTTTCTACTGGAAACACAACAGCCGTGTTCCAGCTTGAAAGTGGCGG
Source organism: Clostridiales bacterium (assembly GCA_015055905.1). Classification (GTDB taxonomy): domain Bacteria; phylum Bacillota; class Clostridia; order Christensenellales; family UBA1242; genus RGIG1681. Next base: position 13,534 of record SVHI01000013.1, read on the forward strand.
ATTCCAAAAGTTTATGAAAGAACTCAAGCCAACTTGTCTTGAAGACATCGTTGCGGGAGTTTCGCTTTATCGTCCTGGTCCAATGGACACAATTCCAACATTTGTTCACAACAAGCATAACCCTGAAGATGTGACTTATGTTGACCCAAGACTTGAGCCGGTGCTTAACAACACATACGGCGTTATTGTTTATCAAGAGCAGGTTATGAAAATTGTTCAGGTGCTTGCTGGATATACTCTTGCGCGTGCGGACGCGGTTAGAAAAATGATGGGTAAGAAGAAACTTAAAGACCTTCAAGCCGAAAGACAAGTTTTTGTTCACGGTTGTCCATCAATCTTAGGAAAGCCTGCGGTTACTGGTTGTGTTGCAAACGGCGTTCCTGAAGACGTTGCAAACGCGCTTTGGGACCAAATGGAAAAATTCGGTTCTTATGCGTTTAACAAGTCTCACGCGGCAGCATATTCTTATGTTACATATCAAACCGCTTGGCTTAAATATTATTATGAACCAGAGTTCTTGACTGCTATCCTTAACAACCGTATTACAAAGTCAGACGACCTTAAAAAGTATCTTGCTTATGCAAAGTCGGTTAATATTAAGATTTTGCCACCAGACATTAATGAATCAAAAACTCTTTTCTCGGTTAAAAAAGATGATATTAGATTCGGTTTGTCTGCTATCAAGGGTATTGGTGGTTCAATTTGTGACCAAATTATTGCTTGTAGAGAAAGAGATGGAAAGTTTACATCACTTGAAAACTTCCTTTCTAGAACGGTTGAATTTAACCTTAATAAGCGTTTGATTGAAGGATTTATTTATGCCGGCGCATTTGACTGCTTTGGAAAGACCAGAAGTCAACTTATTGCGGTTTATGAAAAAGCAATGGCTTGCGCTGTAAAGGACGCAAAATCAAAGCTTTCAGGTCAATTTTCTATGTTTGGTGATATTATGTCGGTTGATGAATCAATGAAGATTGATTATCCAAATCTTGCTGAATATGAACATAGAGAAAAACTTAAAAAAGAAAAAGAGGTTTGTGGTATTTATATTTCAGGAAACCCTCTTGATGAGTATCTTCCACAAATGATTAACTATAACTTTAACTCAACAATGATTCAAGATGGTGACGACGATGGTGCGCAAATGGACGAAATGGAACAAAATGATTTCGTGAGCGACATCAAAGACGGAATGCAAGTTGAAACAGGCGGTGTTATTTCAGCCATAAAAAAGGTTATGACAAGGCAGGGTAACAAACCTATGGCGATTGTCACAATCGAAGATATTTACGGCGAATTTGAGTGTATGATGTTCCCAAAAACCTATGAGAAGTTTGCTGACATTTTGACAGAGGACAGAATTGCACACATCAATGGTAAAATTTCTATCCGTGTTGGTGAAAAACCTAGCATCTTGATTGAAAACATTAATTTCTTAGACGAGGTAAGCGTCCAAAAAGAACCAGAAGATCAAGAAAAACAATTTATTCAAAAAACACAAGTTGAACCAGTGCAAGAAAAGCCAAAAAAGGTTTATTTGCAGTTTGATTTGAGAGACAAAGAGATTGTTTCAACTCTTCAAGAAATTTTTGCAGGCTATCCAGGAAAGAGTCCAGTTATTGTTCAATATAACAAAAAACTCTATCCAATGAGTGTTAGTGTTGATGCAACAAACTCGCTAAAAGCAGAAGTTTCAAGTGTTATTGGTGAAAATAACATTAAAATCATTTAATTTAAACAAATTCAATTTAGTTGATTTTTTAGCGGTAATTGAATATTATGTTTCTAGGAGAAATTTATATGGAAAATATTGCGGTATTAACAAGTGGTGGCGACAGCCCAGGTATGAATGCTTGTATTAGAGCGGTTGTTAGATGCGGAATTGCTAACGGACTCACAGTTTATGGTGTTCAAAGAGGTTATGCTGGTCTTATTAATGACGAGATTATACCTTTGAATGAAAGAAGTGTTGGAAACATCATTCAACTTGGTGGAACATTCTTAAAAACTGCTAGATGCAAGGAGTTTATGACTCCAGAGGGTGTTGACAAGGCTGTTAAAAACCTTAGAAAATATAACATTGACGGCGTTGTTGTTATAGGCGGCGACGGAACATTTAGAGGCGCAAACGAACTCATTAAGAGAGGCGTGAAATGTGCTTGTATTCCAGCGACAATCGATAATAACTTGTTCTACACTGACTATACTATTGGATATGACACAGCAACAAACACTGTTGTTAACCTTATTAATAACTTTAGAGATACATCTCTTTCACACGATAGAGTTTCAATTATTGAGGTTATGGGGGCAGGTTGTGGTGACATCGCTCTTTGCGCAGGACTTGCGGCTGGTGCAGACGTTATTATTGTTCCTGAAATCAAACTCGACATTGACAATATTTGTGAAAGACTCTCAAATGCAAGAAATCACGGTAAAGAAGGTTCTATTGTTCTTCTTGCTGAGAAGGTTTGCGACCCTAAGAAACTCGCAGAAGTTATTCAACAAAGATGCGGCATTGAATGTAGAACTGCAATACTTGGACACCTTCAACGTGGTGGTTCGCCATCTGCGTTTGACAGAAACCTTGCAAGTAGAAGCGGCGCGATAGCTGTTGAAAGACTTAAACTTGAAGAGAGTGGTGTTGTTGGTTATAAAGCTGGTCAATACATCTTTGTGCCAATAGAAGAAGCACTTTCTGCAAAACAAATTTTTGATATTGGTGGATATCAACTTGCACAGAAGTTAAGTTTCTAAATTTGATGCAAAAATAAGGTATTATGCCAAACATAATACCTTATTTTATTTGATTTTAGAGCAAATTTTAGGAGAAAGATTAAAATGAAAGTTTATCTTGTTGGAACTAGTTGCACGTGGTTTGAAAGAAACAATACAAGTTTTATTTTAGATGATAAAATTCTATTTGATGTTCCAGATGGAGCATATAAATTAATCATTCGAAAAATGAATATTTTTGATGTCAAGAGTATATATATTTCGCATTTTCATTCTGACCATTTCACTGATATGCAGGTGATTGCAACCAGATTTATGAGAGAAAGTGAAAAGAATGGTGTAACCGAAAAACTTAACATCTATGGACCAAAGGGAACACTTGACCATCTTGTTGAATTTAACAAAGTTGTTTTTGGTGGCTGCGATGAATGTAGCAAAGAAAGCCTTACAAAGAGAATCAACTTTATTGAAGTTGAAGATGGTGATGAGTTTGAAGACCTTGGCTATAAGGTGAAGGTTTTTGAAATGGACCACGGAAAGGTTTACTGTCAAGGCTATACTTTTACTGATAAAAATGGGCAGACTATTGGGTTTACTGCTGACACAAAAGATTGTGATAATCTTCACAAAATGCTCGAAATTAGCGATGTTGCTTTTGTTGATATGGCTGCAACTGAGCCACATCATTCGCATCTTGACACAGAGGCGTTTGTTCAGTTGACTCAAAAGTATAAAAATTGTAAAATGTATCCTGTTCACACATCAGATTCAGCACAAGAATTTGCTGAAAAAAACGGGCTTAATGCGGTTTATGATGGTCAGGAATTAAACTTTTAGAAAAAGAATATAATTTTGTAGAGGAAAGTTGATGGGGGAATGGCTTAAAAACTTGTTTGTGGCAATCTTTGGCGAGCATAGCGGAATTGCTACATTCATAATTTCTATGATTCCAATAGTTGAACTTAGAGGTGCGATACCTTTTGGTGCGGCTGAGGCAATGTGGGGTGCAAATGCACTTCCTGTGTGGCTATCGTTTTTGATTTCAGTGGCAGGTTCTTCGCTTGTCTGTGTGATTTTAACGTTTTTGTTTATGCCATTTTTTAATTGGCTCAAACGCACAAAACTATTTAAGAAAATTGCAAGTGCTATTGAAAATAAGATTTCTAAAAACTCTGAAAAAATCGAAGAAAACGCTAAGAAAGAAAAGAATGAGAAAAGAAAAAAACTTATTATGTGGCTAGGTGTTTTCTTGTTTGTTGCAATTCCTCTTCCACTCACTGGAGTGTGGACAGGAACGGCGATTGCACTCTTTATTGGAATGAGCAGAAAGGCAACAATGACTTCTGTTATTTCAGGAAACTTGGTTGCAGGCTTAATTATGATGGCTGTGTCATACTTGTTTGCAGACAACACGATTATTGTTTTGTGGATATTCTTGGCGCTCTTGGCTGTATTTATTTTGGCAGCTGTTATCAAGAAACTTACCGAAAAGGTTAGAAATAAAAATAAACCAATTGAAATTGAAGGTGAGGTTGTTAATGAGCCTCAACAACAAATTGAAGAGTCAAAGTAAAAAGACAGGGAAACCTGTCTTTTTATCTGCCTTTTGTAATGATTTTTTCAAAAATTGAGATTATTCCATACATTATTGCTGAAAGGATACAAAGAATAATTATTGCGGTCATAACGAGGTCAAGTTTGAATACCTGTCCGCCATAAACCAAAAGATAACCAAGTCCTGCTTTACTTGAAAGGTATTCTCCCATAATAACGCCAACCCAAGCCATTCCCAAATTTATTTTGAGAGTTGCAATAAAGTTTGGAAGCGTTGCAGGGAAGACAAGTTTTGTCATAATTTGAAATTTGTTTGCGCCCATTGATTTAAGGAGCATAATTTTTTCTGCGGGAACTTCGAGGTATGAGTTTAAAAGATTGATTATTGTTATGATTACGCAGATGAGTATACCCATTGTGACAATGGCTTTTGTGCCAATGCCAACCCAGATAATAATGAGCGGACCTAGAGCGATTTTTGGCAAACTGTTTAAAACAACCAAATATGGTTCTAAAATCCTATGCAAAAATTTCATTGAATATAGCAAAACCGCGACGGCAAGTCCAATGATGGTGCTGAGTGCAAATGCTATTATGGTTTCGTTTAGTGTCGTCCAGATATGCAAGAACAGAGTTCCATTTTCATAGAGAGAAATGGTTTGTTTAACGATTCTTGATGGCGACGAAATTATGAACGGGTCAACGATGTTTTTGCTTGCAATTAATTCCCAAGAACCAAGCAATAAAATAAGCAAAGAGATTCTTGAAATGTTAATGATTATTGTTTTTGTTTTTTCGCGTTTTACATATTTTTTATGTGCGATTGAACCTTGAATTTTTTGTTTTTTAAGTCTTATTGTTCTCATTGTAGTTCGTCCCATAGTGATTTGAAATAAGAATTAAAAATTGGGTCGTTTCTTCTTTCGAGAGGTGTGAGAGATTCGTTAAATTCAAGGTTAAAGATTGTTTTTATAGTTCCAGGTCTCTTTGTTAAAACAATAATTCGGTTGCTCATTGAGATTGCTTCACTAATGTCGTGTGTAACCAAGATTGCGGTTTTGTGTTCCGACTTAATGATGCTGTGAATGTTGTTTTGAACCGACAGTCTGGTTTGAGAATCTAGAGCAGAGAATGGTTCGTCTAAAAGCAGAATTTTGGGGTTTAGTGCAAGTGTTCTAATGAGTGACACTCTTTGCCTCATTCCGCCAGACAGTTCTGTTGGTTTGGCTTTTTCAAACCCGCCAAGACCATATTTGTTTATGAGAGATTTTAATTCAATTTTTGATAGGCAGTTTTTGTTGTGATTTATCTTTGGTCCAATTAAAACGTTTTGATAGATGTTTATCCATTCAAAAAGGTTGTCACGCTGGAACATATAGCCAACATCTGTTGAAACGTTTTTCACTTGCTTTCCGTCAATAAAAATTTCGCCACTTGATGGAGCAATTAGCCCAGCGATTAGTGACAGAATTGTTGTTTTTCCAGAGCCGCTTGGACCAACAATACTCACAAATTCACCCTTTGAAACATCAAAGGAAATGTTTTTTATTGCTTCAGTTTCAGATTTTAATGTTTGATAGGTTAAAGAAATATTCTTGATTTCAAGTAGTTTATTCATACGATGTTTGTTTCCTCCTTTGAATAAAATTCAAAAGATTAGATTGTGTTTGCAATAGAATTGTCGACAATCTTGCTAAAATCAACATCTTCTTCGAGTGTTCCAGCGTTTTTGAGCACACTTAAAAGTCTGGCATAAGAGTCTTTGCTCATTGCTGGTGAGTTTGACCAAGCGTCAATCTCGAGATATTTTTCAACTGCTGCCATAAGTTCTTCTTTGGTTGTTCCGTCAAATGATGGGACAAGGGCTTCGGCAACATCGCTAGAAGATGATGTTGTTATGAATATGTATGCCTTTTTAATTGCTCTTAAAAAGCCTTCAACTTGAGCCTTGTTTTTCGAAATATAGTCAGGGTATGCCATAAAACAGGTATATGGGATTTCGCCTGAATATTCGCCAACAGAGCCGACATAATAACCTTTTCCTGCTGAAACAAAAGCAGATGCTGTTGGTTCAAACATTGTGCAGAACTCAGCGTTTGTTGATTCAAAAACTGAAACCATCATATTAAATGATGTGTCTTTGTCGAGCGTTACGTTTGTTCCGTTGATAACACCCGATTTGTTGCAAAGCCATTCAAATGTCATTGCGGGCATTCCGCCTTGACGGCCGATGATTGCTGTTTTGCCGAGAAGAGATGATTCAAAACTAAATGAAGAGATTGGTGTTTTTGAAATTAAAAAACTACCATCTTTTTTTGTTAGTTGACCAAACACAACAGGGTGGTTTGTGCTGCCGTTTGCTTCAACGTAAACAACCGTTTCTGGACCCATTAGTGCCATATCGGCTGAGCCAGAGAGAAGAGCGGTCATACTTGCATCACTTCCGCCACCGTTTGTCAGTTCTATAGTGATGCCTTCTTCTTCCATATAGCCTTTGTTAATTGCAACATAAAGCGGAGCATAGAACACACTGTGAGTAACTTCATTGAGTCTTATTGTTCCAGCCTTTGTTTCTTTTTTGCAACCCACAAAACTCAAACTTGAGCAAATCACGAGTGCAAATACACAAATAAAAGTAAATAATTTTTTCATTATTCCTCCATAAATTTATAAGAGAACTAAAAATAACATTCTCTTACAAAATATTTTATGAAACTTTCGATTTTTTGTGATTTTAGGGGCAAAAGAATTTTACTTTTTTATGCCATTTTGGTAATATTGTAATGTAGGAGCAATTATGTTTGAATCAAACTCTAAATTTCCAAAATTTTATGTCTATATGATGTTGCTTTCAGCAATCCTTGCGTTTGTTGGAATGTTTTTTAGTGTGAAAATTGTTTCGGCAATTTATTTTGTTGTGATAATTTTGAGTTTAGTGCTTTATATTTTAGATAAAAAATATGGAACGCTTTTAACAAACTATAAACTCACTTTTGCTTTGTTTGAACTCGTTAACCTAATTGCAGTAATTTCGATTGTGTATTATGAGTTTTCAAACCACTCAGAAGTTTTGAATTTGTTTTTGGTTCTCTTAATTGTTATTGAAGTTTTGATGCTCATCATTGACATTTTTGTGATTAAAAACAAAAACCTCACAAAGAAAGAAAATCTCACAATAGACTTTTTCAAACTTTGTTCAATGGTTTGCATTTTGACATATTTCTTCAATGTTTCAAAATTATACTTTTCAATTTTTGCATTTGTGTTTGAAGCCATTGTTTTAGTGTTTAAGGTTTACTGCAACCTTGAAGATAAGCCTACAAAAGAAGAAGTAAAAAAAGAAGAGGATATCATTGAAGATGTTATCCACTCAAGTTCAGAAGAAGGAGATAAAGATTAATGACTGTTGTAAAACTTATATTTTTGGGCGTTATGACAATGTGTGCTATCATTGCGTTTCTTGCTCCAGTGTTTGCACCTGAACAAAAATATAAAAATAATGCTGGAAAGCGTCTTAGAATTATTGTAAAGACACGTATGGCGTGCTTTTTGGTGTTCTTGGTGATGCTTTTGCTTTGTATCATACTATAAAAGAGAAAATAAACAAAAAGAGGAGAAATTATTATGAAAATTTTACTTACTGGTGGACTTGGATTCATTGGTTCACACACAGCTGTTGACCTTATGGAAAGGGGACACGATGTTGTTATTGCAGACAACCTTAGCAACTCAAAAATTGAGGTGTTAGATAAAATTAAACAAATCACAGGAAAGGAAGCAAAGTTCTATCAAATTGATATTTGTGACCTTGATGCATTAGATAAACTCTTTGAGGAAAATAAAGACATTTTTGGTGTCATTCATTTTGCTGGCTACAAAGCGGTTGGTGAGTCTGTTGCAAAACCTCTTATGTATTATGAAAACAACCTTATTTCAACATTCAATCTTTTGAAAGTTATGCAAAAGTATAACTGCAAGAACATTGTATTTAGTTCTTCAGCAACAGTTTATTCACCAAAGAACGTTATGCCACTTACTGAAGATGCTGATTTAGGTGCATCAAACCCTTATGGCAGAACAAAATTGTTCAATGAACATATTTTGAGAGATTTCCAATTCGTTAATCCTGATTATGATGTTGTTTTGCTTAGATATTTCAACCCAATCGGTGCACACGAGTCTGGACTTCTTGGCGAAGACCCAAATGGTATTCCAAACAACTTAATGCCTTATATTTGCAAGGTTGCTGTTGGTGAACTTGACCACTTGAATATTTTTGGTAATGACTACAAAACAAAAGATGGAACAGGTGTTCGTGACTACATTCACGTTGTTGACCTTGCTAGAGCACACTCTCTTTCTATTGAAAAGATTATAAGAGAAGGCCGCATTGGCTTTAAGGTTTATAACCTTGGAACTGGAACAGGTTATTCTGTTCTTGATATCGTTAACGCATTCAATAGGGTTAATGGTGACCTTGTTAAATATGAAATCGCTGCAAGAAGACCTGGTGACATTGATGAGTGTTATGCTTCACCAAAACTTGCAGAAGAAGAACTTGGCTTTAAAGCAGAGAAGACTCTTGATGAAATGTGCAAGTCAAGTTATCAATATCAAAAAAATAATAAAAAATAAACTAACTACTATTGAAAAATGATTATTTTCGGAGTATTATTTTATAGCACGACTTTATTTAGGAGAAAATAATGGACTTTATGAGAAATGAGGGAAGTTATACACCTCAACAATTTGAAGATGAAATTTATAAAGTTTGGGAAGAAAAAGGATATTTTAGAGCAAAGGTTAACAAAGATAAGAAACCTTTCACTATTGTTATGCCCCCACCAAACGTTACTAGCAAGGCACACATTGGTCACGGACTTACAATGACACTTCAAGACGTTCTTACAAGATATAAGAGAATGAATGGCTTTGAATCATTGTGGCTTCCTGGTTCTGACCACGCAGCACTTGCAACAGAACACAAAATTGTAGAAAAACTTGCTAATGAAGGTAAAACCAAAGAAAGTATCGGCAGAGAAGAGTTTGATAAAGAGGCTTGGGCTTGGTATGACTATTATGGTGACCAAATTATGCAACAGTTTAGAAAAATGGGCTTTTCTGCTGATTGGGAAAGATATCGCTTTACAATGGACGAAAAAAGCACAAATGCGGTTTTAGAGGCGTTTATTAGACTTTATAACAAAGGTTATATTTACCGTGGAAGCAGAGAAACAAACTGGTGTGTTCACTGTAAGTCTGTAATTTCAGATGACGAAGTTGAATATTCAGATGATGCTGGACATATGTGGCACGTTCAATACAAGTTTGCAGACGGCTCAGGTCATATCACAGTTGCAACAACAAGACCAGAAACTTTGTTTGGTGACACAGCGGTTGCTGTTAACCCAGATGATGAAAGATATAAAGATATTGTTGGAAAGAAAGTTATCATTCCTGTAGCCAACAGAGAGATTCCTATTATTGCGGATAGTTATGTTGAAAAAGAGTTTGGAACTGGTATGGTTAAAATTACACCAGCGCACGACCCTAATGACTATCAAGTGGGAAAGAGACATAACCTTGAAGTTATTGAAGTTATTTCAAAATCAGGTGTTATGACTGAGTTTACAGGTGAAAACTTCAAAGGTTTGAGCATTTTAGATGCAAGAAAGAAACTTGTTGAAGAACTTGAAAAAATTGGTGCGCTTGAAAAAGTTGAACCATATACACACTCTGTTGGACATTGTCATAGATGTAAAACAGCCATTGAGCCAATGATTACAGAACAATGGTTTGTTGCTATGACTGAACTTGTTAAGCCTGCAATTAAGTGTGTTGAAGACGGAACACTTAAAATCTATCCAAAGAGATTTGAGAAAAACTATTTCCACTGGCTTAGAAATATTCGTGACTGGTGCATTTCTCGTCAAATTTGGACGGGGCACAGAATTCCTGTTTATTACTGCAAAGATTGTAATAATACAATGGCTTCAAAGACCAATGTTGAAGTTTGTGACAAGTGTGGAAGCAAGAATGTTCATCAAGACCCAGATGTTCTTGATACTTGGTTCTCTTCAGCACTTTGGCCAATAACAACCCTTGGTTGGCCAGAAAAAACTCCAGATTTAGATTATTTCTATCCAACAACAGTTCTTGTTACTGGATTTGATATTTTGACACAATGGGTTACAAAAATGGTTTATATGGGCATTGAATGTAATAACAATGTTCCATTCACAAACTGCTTGATTCACGGACTTGTTCGTGACAGCCAAGGCAGAAAGATGTCAAAATCTCTTGGAAATGGTATTGACCCACTCGATATCGTTAAAGATTATGGTGCTGACACTCTTCGTATAGCACTTATCAAAGATATGTCAATGGGTATGGACACCAGATTTAGTCAAAATAAAATTGAAGATGGTAGAACATTTATTAATAAAGTTTGGAATGCCAGCAAGTTTATTTCAATGCACGAAGAGGGTGTTGAACTTTTAGATGTATCTAGTTTTGAAATGAATGATGTTCAAAAGTGGATTATGTTTAAAACAAACGAAATCACTGAAACAGTTAAGAAAAACCTTGATAATTTTGATGTTGGTGTTGCACAAACAAACATCTTGTCATTTACACTTGACACATTCTGTGACTGGGCTATCGAATTATCTAAACCTGCAATTTTTGCTGGTGGCGAAGAAAAACAAAAGATGGTTAGTGTTTTAGTTGCAGCATTTGAACAAATTTTGAAATTATTACACCCATTCATTCCTTATGTAACAGAATATATTTATGAAAGACTTGAGTTTGTTCAAAAGGCAGATGCTTTGATTATTGCTCAATATAAAGACTTGTCTAAGTATGCAAAACTTAAAAAAGACGCTGAAAAAACAGAAGAGTTAGTTGCTCTTATAACAGCACTTCGTAAGTTTAAGTTAGAAAATAATAAAAAATCTTCAGACAAAGTTGAATTTGCTGCTAAGTCAAATGAATTTATTTCAAACCACAAACAAGTTATCGAAAAACTTGCAAATATTATTTTAAAACTTGATGAAGAAGAGAACGGAAATGTTCTTGTGACTAGTGTGGGTGAGTTTGTTTTGGTTGAAGAAAAAGTAGATAAGCAAACCCAAATCGATACACTCAAAAAGGATATTGAAAAAGTTCAATTTGAAATTGACAGAAGCAACAAGATGCTCGGCAACCCTAACTTTATGGCAAAAGCACCAGAGGCTCTTGTTAAAACTGAAAAAGAAAAACTTGCTAAAAATGAGGAACTTATTTCAGCATTAAAGGCTAGGTTAGATGAATTAAAATAGGGTATTATGTGAAACATAACACCTGAATTTATTTGAATTTAAGGGGACTAGAACGTAAATGGTTAAGAAACTAACTGCTAATGAATTTAATAATGTGAAGGTGCTTGTTAAAAGTGTTTTTGACAAGTGTGTTGCTCCAAGTTACACAGAAGAAGGAGTAGAAGAGTTTTATAAATTTGTGAATGACAATGAAAAACTTTCTTCTCTTGATTTGTGGGGATACTATATCGAAGATAGACTCATTGGTGTGATTGGAACTCGTGATGAAATTTCACACATTTCGCTTTTCTTTGTTGATAATGAATTCCAAAGACACAGTTTTGGAAAGAAACTTTTGGAAACCGTTATTGAGGCATCTAATGCTGATGTGATTTCAGTTAACTCTTCACCAAGTGCTGTTAATGCCTACAAGTATATGGGTTTTGTTGCAACAGATGGTGAGATTGAAAACAACGGAATCAAATATGTTCCAATGGAACTTGCTGTTGTAAAAGCAAATGCTGACAGCGAAAATCTTTCAATGGCTGAACTCTTGGCTGAGGAAGACAAGAAACTCAAAAAAGAAAAGGAAGAAAAAGAAAGACTTTCAATTGAACATCAAGAACTTTTAAGACTTGAATCTCAAAGAAAGAAACAAGAATATATTGAGATGAAAGAGAGAAGACATCAAGAATACCTTGAAATGAAAGAAAGAAAACATCAAGAGTATCTTGAGATGAAAGAAAAGAAACATCTTGAATGGCTTGCAGAAAAAGAAAGAAGGGCAAACACTTTTGAAGATAAGACCTTAACTTGCAAAAAGTGCGGAAAAGAATGGATTTGGACAGCGAGTGAACAAAAGTTCTTCAAAGAAAAAGGATTCTTTAGACCTTCAATGTGCAAAGAATGCAGAGCAAGCATAAAAACAATTAACAACTTTCGTAGATAACAAAAACACCTCAGCAAGTGAGGTGTTTTATTTTTGACAAAATTTGACAAAATTCTAATTTATGGGACATTATTTGCGGCTTGTGGGGCAAGATATGTTTTTCAATTCTGCTCTTGTTGTGTTAAGATTTATATGCTCGAAAAAAATAAAATTCAAGGAAGTTTTTATGGAAAATAGCAAAAAAATACTTATTGCTAATGATAACGCAGAAGAGTCTAAACTTATTTCTGAAAAACTTACCAACGAAGAAAATGAATTTGAGATTGATGTCGTTTCAAGTGGCACAAAAGCCATTGAATTAATGACAAATAAAACCTACGACCTTTTGATTGTTGACCTTGTTTTGCCTGAAGTTGACGGGTTTGAGGTCATTGAAAGGGTTAAAGAAATTTCAAATAGCACAAAGATTATTGTAATTTCTGCTTTGGCTAGCGAGATATTTATTAAAAAAGCAACAAGTTTTGGTGCAAGTTATTATATGCTCAAGCCAATCAGTTACGACATTTTGCAAAAACGCGTTTGTGACATTTTGTTTGATTTCGATGTTAAAAAAGCATCAAGCAAACCAGAGTTTGACAAGGAAATTGAAGAAAAGATAACAAATATCTTTATTACTGTTGGAATTCCTGCACACATAAAGGGATATCAGTTCTTAAGAGAGGCAATCAAGCTTTCAATGGAAAACCCAGACATAATTAATTCAATCACAAAAAAGTTGTATCCGTCGATTGCAGAAAAGTTTGACACTTCAGCTTCAAAGGTTGAAAGGGCAATTAGGCACGCGATTGAGGTTGCTTGGAACAGGGGAAAGATTGAAAACATAAACAGCATTTTCGGGCTTACTGTTTATTCAAACAATGAAAAACCAACCAATGGTGAATTTATTGCACTCGTTGCCGATAAAATGCTATTAGATGTATAATATATAAATTTAAAAAATATCACATATGTGATATTTTTTATTTTGAATTATTGTTATGAAAACAAAAATATTTTTATGGTTAAAATGTCCAAATTTCAGCATTTGTGTATTGACAATAAATCTTTTCAATGCTACTATGCGGTTAAGTAAAAAGAGGGAGTTTAATATGAGAGAAGCAGATTCTATGCTAATAGACTTAGTTAAGTCGCGCAATGAATTGCTAGATTATCAAAAGAATATTGAACAACAACTATTACAGGCTGAAAAAACTATAATCATTGCACAAAAACAAGATGTTAGCGAAGACCAACAAAGACCGATAACAGAGCAAGATGCAGTGTGGCATAATTACTTGCTTAAAATTTTCATCGACATCAAAAATAATCTTCGTATAATTGATAGTGCAATAAAGCAGTGTGAAGAAAATGCTAAGGGTGCAGTGTCCCTTCAAGAAGAGGAGATGCTTGAACCTGCTAGATATTAAAAAAACCAAGGAGAATTTCTCCTTGGTTTTGTTTTTTTCATAAATGCTAAGCACACATTTTGTCATAAGATACCGAAGCGGAAACCAAGTAGTTAGCTACTTCAAAGCTACCTTAAAGCACACAAAAGGTTCCACTTAGTGCTGCTGCGGTCAGGCTCTGACACGGTTCATAGATTTTTGTTGTTCAAGACCTTGTTATCAACACCACTTGCTTGATGCAGACCTTCCATACCTTATGCCTAGATGTGCGTTCGTTCCTGCTATAGTAGATCTCAGGTTACAGGGCACTACTAGCTCCCCAACTAGCTTAGCATAATGATATTATAACAAAACTAGCCAAATAGTCAAGTGAAATTTTTGCGAGAATCTAGCATATTTTGCGAATTTAATATAATTTGCGTTCAGTTATTAATATTTTATAGAGCAAATATTTTGACTAATTTATAAAATTTTGTTATGATAAATTTGTAGGAGTGCTTATGGCTGAAAAAAATGTTAACGCAACGAGATTTATTGCTGCCTATAATAGGTTAGACCAAGGTCTTCGTGAAATTTATTCAATTAAAAGAACGCTAACTTTTTCGGATATGATTCGTAAGGTTGCGAATGTGAACACTGTTGTTTCAAAGTTTGAAGAAGAACTAATTGACTACGGCAGACTTAGAAACGCGATTGTGCATAGAAGCAATGACGAAATTATTGCTGAGCCAAACCTTGAGGTTGTTGAAAAACTCGAAAAAATCGCAAGAACAATCAACACGCCTCCAAGAGTTATTGATTGCTTAAGGCATAGGTCTGTTTATTCAGCGTCTGGCGAAACACCGCTCAAAAAGGTTATTTCAGAAATGAAACAATCTGGTTATTCGGTTGTTCCTGTTTATATTTCAGGAACCATTGTTGGTGTTATCAATAGAAAAATGATTGTTGATGGCATTGGTAGATTTATTGACCTAGGTAAAGACATTGACGACGCAATCAATGAGCCTGTTTCAGAGTGTTTGGATATTTTTAATGAAACAAACCACTATGAAGTTGCTCCAAGGTCAATTACTGTTGAAAACTTGCTATATATGTTCCAACAAAACAGAAAACTTTCAAGTGTAATTTTGACTGAAAATGGAAACTATACAGAACCTGCAGAGGTTATTATTGTTAGTGCGGACCTAATTGACCTCAATAACGTATTAGATAATTATTAGAGAGAATTTATGAAACTTACAAACGATTGGAAAGATTATAAAGTTATCGCAACTGGCGATGGGGAAAAACTTGAGAACTGGAATGGTGTTATTTTGCTTAGACCAGACCCTCAAGTTATTTGGCATTCAAAATCAAACCTTTCTAAATATAAGGGATTGAATGCGTGGTATCATAGAAGTGAAACAGGTGGAGGAGCTTGGGAGTTTTTGAAAAAAACACCTGAAGAATGGACTGTGTCTTACAAAAACCTTAAGTTTTCACTCAAAACTATGGGATTTAAACATACGGGGCTTTTCCCAGAACAAGCATATAATTGGGACAAAATGATTGAACTCATTAAAGGTGCAGGCAGAGAAATTAATGTTCTCAACCTCTTTGGGTATACTGGAGGTGCGACTGTTGCTTGTGCATCTGCGGGAGCGAGTGTTTGTCACGTTGATGCTGCCAAGAATATGGTTGACAGATGCAAGGAAAATATTAGGCTTTCTGGGCTTGAAAACGCACACGTTCGTTACATTGTTGACGATTGCACAAAATTTGTGACAAGAGAAATAAAACGCGGTCATAAATATGATGCAATTATTATGGACCCGCCAAGTTATGGCAGAGGCTCAAATGGCGAGGTGTGGAAGCTTGAAGATAATTTATTTGATTTCGTTAAACTCTGCGCAGAAGTTTTGTCTGACAAGCCGCTTTTTGTGCTTATAAACAGTTATACAACTGGTCTTGGTGCCACAGTTTTGGAAAATATCTTAAAACTTACTATGGAAAAACATAAGGGAAACGTTGAGGCTTATGAATTATGTTTGCCAACTGAAGAAGGAATTTGCTTGCCTTGCGGAACAAGCGGAATATTTATTGGAGAATAAAGATGGAAATACTATATGAAGATAATCACATTATTGTTGTAAACAAACCACAAGGAGTGGGAAGTCAACCAGATAAGACTGGTGATAAAGACTTGCTCACAATGGTTAAAGAATATATTAAAGAAAAATACAATAAACCAGGCGAGGCTTATGTTGGTCTTATTCATAGACTTGATAGACCAACAGGTGGTGCTATTGTTTTTGCAAAAACAAGCAAGGCTGCTGCAAGACTTTCTGAACAACTTCGTGATGGCGATTTTGACAAGAAATATCTCACCATTGTTTGTGGAAAACCAAGAGAACAAAAAGGTAAGATTGTAAGTTGGCTTAAAAAAGACGAAAGAAACAATGTGGTAAAGATTGTGCCTCAAACAACAAATGGCGCAAAGAGAGCAGAACTTGATTATGAAGTTTTGGAGTATAATGAAGAAACTGACCACAGTTTGGTTAGGGTTAAACTCTATTCAGGAAGAGGACATCAAATTCGTGTTCAAATGAAGAGTATTAACTGTCCAGTTTTTGGTGACCAAAAGTATGGTGGGGAAAAGATGCCAAAACTTATGCTTAACTTGTTTGCTAGTGAACTTTCTTTCTCACACCCAGTTACAAAACAAAAATTAATCTTTAGAGTTTATCCACCAGAAACAGTTTCTGCTTGGAATGAATTTAATCTTGAAAAGCATCTTGCGCTTGCGTCAAATGTTAATGATTAATTTTGAAAAAGTGCCGTAAACTCAAATAAAATAAGGTGTTATGTTTGACATAATACAGGAGTAAATATGATTTTGCCAGTTGACTTGCAAGAAAAAGTCAATAGACTATACAGTTCAATCAACAAGCAGGTTTTAACCGATTCAAGAAAGGGTCTTACATCAAGATATAAAGAAACAAGAGAGAGTGGAAAGTCGCTAATTGATTCAAAAACCGATGGAATTGTTTATGCGATTTCAAGAATGCCTGCGACATACTCAGTGGTTTACAGTTTGCTTGATGGGTTGACTAGACAGGAATTTATTAAAGATGTTTCGACTATATTCGATATTGGTTCGGGAACAGGTGCTGGATATTTTGCAACAAAAGAGATTTTTCCAGAGGCTAAAATATCTTTGTTTGAAAGAGACAGCAATATGATTCAAACATTCAAACAATTAGACGACGATAAAGACGTTAAAAGGTTTGATTTGGTTAGGGATGAGTTTGATGAAAAAGCGGACCTTGTTATGACGAGTTATGTGCTTTCTGAAATGAGTGAAGAGGGCAGAATGGCGTCAGTTAAAAAAATGATGGACGCATCAAATAAGTTTGTTCTCTTGATTGACACGGGAACGCCAAGAACTTATGAGAATTATTTGAAAATAAAGCGTTTTGCTTATAGCCAAGGCTGGAGTGTTACTGCACCTTGTGCCACTGAAAAATGTGGGCTTAAAAATGATTATTGTCAATTTTATGCGAGGGTGGAAAGGTCATCATTGCAAAAAATGGCTAAAGATGCCTCTCTTTCATATGAGGATGAAAAATATTTTTATTTGTTATTGGCAAAAGACGATGTAAAAACAACACTTTCAAGGGTTATTCGTAGACCACTGATAAAAACAAATGTTACAGAACTTAAGGTTTGCGATATTAGCGGCGTTCGTGACGCTGTTATAACAAAGAAAAACAAAGAACTTTATAAAAAATCTAAAAAGATAAAAATTAATGGGCTCATTGATTTGAGTGAGCTTGGTTAAAGAGGAACACAAATGAATTTTGAAGTATGCAAAAAGGAAGATAAAACCTTAAAATACACCATTATTAATCTTGAAAAAGATTGCTACAAAAACATTAAGAAAAACATAAAAGAAGTTGAGGCTTTTGAACTTGATGAAAAAGCACTAGGACTTGAAAATGTTTTATATGCTGGGGAGGGAAAAAAGGAAAGTTTTGCTCTTCAAAAAAAGAATTGTGAAAACATTTTGAAGTTATATAAAACTTGTGTGAAGATTGTTAAACTCTTAAAACGCAGGAAAATCAACTTTTCTAGAAAGTTTTATGTTGCAAACTTAGACAAGAAAATCAATAACAATGACTTTATGTTAGCGTCAATGTTAAATGTTAGGTTTAATGTTGGTTTATTTAAGAGAGTTTCTGCGTCATATAAGTATGCAGCTGACTTTTTGGATATGGAAAACGCTATGAATAAGATGTGTGACTTTAGAGACAATAAGTGCACAAAACATAGAGAACTTAATGACGGCAGAACAACAGGCTGTTGCACAAAGCAGATTTGCAAATATACTTGCAATGCGCCTTGTCCAACTTGGAATCTTGCTTGCAAGATTATTATGTGTGACTATCTCATTAACAAAAAGGGATTCTATTTTTCACCACAAACAGTTCCTATTTTGAGAGTTAACTTCACATATATTGAGAGATTGTTTAGCATAGGTCAGCTTTGCTGCTCGTCAAAAAAGGCGATTAGAGAACTTTGGATTGTGAGAATTTTCACTGGTCTTGTTGGGCTTTTCGCTCTTGGAATGATTGGCTTGCTCTTTACTGTTATTTTATAAAATTTTGCAATAAAAAAAGACTTCGATTTCGAAGTCTTTTTTGTTTTGGTTTATTTTCTTGAACCAACTGCAACGGCGAGAGCAACTGATGCACCAACCATTGGGTTGTTACCCATACCGATAAGTCCCATCATATCAACGTGTGCTGGAACTGATGAAGAACCTGCGAATTGTGCATCTGAGTGCATTCTTCCCATAGTGTCTGTCATACCATAGCTTGCAGGCCCTGCAGCCATATTGTCTGGGTGAAGTGTTCTACCTGTGCCGCCACCAGATGCTACTGAGAAGTAAGCTTTGCCTTTTTCTGTGCAAAGTTTCTTATATGTTCCTGCAACTGGGTGTTGGAAACGGGTTGGGTTAGTTGAGTTTCCTGTGATTGAAACGTCAACGTTTTCGTGTTCCATAATAGCAACGCCTTCGTTTACGTCATCTGCGCCGTAGCAACGAACTTTGCTTCTTGGACCGTCTGAGAATGCTTTTGTTTCAACAACGTTAAGCTTTGCCTTTGCATAGTCATATTCTGTTCTGCAGTATGTGAAACCATTGATTCTAGAAATGATGTATGCAGCGTCTTTTCCAAGACCATTCAAAATAACTTGAAGTGGTTCTTTTCTAACTTTGTTTGCAGTTGTTGCAATACCAATTGCACCTTCTGCTGCTGCAAAACTTTCGTGTCCAGCAAGGAAACAGAAACATTTTGTTTTTTCGTTCAAAAGCATTGATGCAAGGTTTCCGTGACCGATACCAACTTTTCTGTGGTCAGCAACTGAACCAGGAACGCAGAATGCTTGAAGACCAATTCCAATCCATTTTCCAGCTTCTTCAGCGGTTGGAACGTTTTGTTTGATTGCAAGGGCAGTGCCAAGTGTGTATGCCCAAACAGCGTTTTCAAAGCAGATTGGTTGAATGCCTTTAACAATTGCTTCAACGTCAATACCTGCATCTAAACAGATTTGTCTAGCTTCTTCCAAATCTTTAATACCATATTTCTTGAGACATTCGTTAATAGAAGCTTCTCTTTTTTCTTTACCTTCGAAATTTACCATAAATTACTCCTTTCTTGGGTCGATATATTTTGCTGCTTCGTTATATCTACCATAAGTTTTAAGATTTGCTTTAAGTGCTTCGTCAGCATTTGTTCCAGCTTTGATTGCTTCCATCATTTTGCCCATATTAACAAATTCATAACCGATGATTTCGTTGTTTTTATCAAGAGCAAGTTTTGTGATGTAACCTTCAGCCATTTGAAGATATCTTGGTCCTTTAAGTTTTGTTGAATAGCTTGTTCCAACTTGTGAGCAAAGACCTTTTCCAAGGTCGTCCATACCTGCACCAATTTCAAGACCGTCATCAGAGAATGCTGATTGTGTTCTTCCGTAAACAATTTGAAGGAAAAGTTCACGCATTGCAACGTTGATTGCGTCACAAACAAGGTCTGTGTTTAATGCTTCAAGAATTGTTTTTCCTGTCAAAATTTCTGCTGCCATTGAAGCAGAGTGGGTCATACCTGAACAACCGATTGTTTCAACAAGTGCTTCTTCAATAACGCCGTTTTTAACGTTAAGTGTGAGTTTGCACGCACCTTGTTGTGGAGCACATCTACCAACACCGTGTGTTAAACCAGAAATATCTTGGATTTCTCTTGCGGTAATCCATTTTCCTTCTTCTGGAATTGGAGCTGATTTGTGCTTTGCGCCTTTAGCTACTGGGCACATATTTTCTACATGTTTAGAAATATTAATCATAATTCACCTCGTAATATTTGCTTTATTCAGCCTTTCAAGTATAGCACACACAAAAACAATTTTGCAATTTATATTTTATGTAATTTTCACATATATGTTTTGATTTTTTAACTTTTTGTGATATAGTTATTGTGATAGAAAAGTAAAACGCGGGGTAAAGTATGGGATACGTTAACGTTGATACCATTTATGAAGAACAGGAAAACGGAAAAGTTGAAATAAAAAATGACTATACATCTGTTGAAGAAATGGCGGTCGTTGAGATTGTTATGAAAAAGTCAAGATTTATTGGTATGGCTTTCCACGTTGAGTCTGACGACGATGTTCATATGATTATTGGAAACCTCAAAAAGAGCAATAAGGGTGCAAAACACGTGGCTTATGCTTATGTTTTGGGTGAAACTTATAACGTTGCGAAAAACAACGATGACGGCGAACCAGCAGGCTCTGCGGGTGCTCCAATTTATGAAGCTTTAAAACAAGCAAAAATCACAAACACTTTGGTTGCGGTTGTTCGTTTCTTTGGTGGAATTGAACTTGGAAAGAGCAGACTTACAAGAGTTTATAACAACGTTGCTGTTCAAGCAATTGATGCCGCTAAGAAATATACAATGATTTTCTGTAACGAAGTTGAAATTAAAGTTTCATACCAAAACTATGGTAGTGTAAACAAACTCTTCTCTGACTCAAACGTTCACATCATTGAACAACACAATGATGAAGCGATGCCTGTTATGAAGGTTGCTGTGCCTGTCAAAGCTTCAGATAAACTCATTGCTAGCATTAGAGCGAGAACTCGTGGTGCGGGTTCTATTCAAAAGTATGGAACAGGCTTCTATAAGTTCCCATATAAACCAATGGAGTAATAATGTCAGTTATAACCAAAATTGAACAACAAAGAAACAAGTCTCGCGTTAACATTTTTGTTGACGGGGCTTTTTTTTGTGGGTTAAATAAAGAAACAGCCATTATTTTCAAACTAAAAGAGGGAAAAGAGGTTGAAGAAGAAAAACTCAAAAAGATAATTTTTGAAAGCGAAGTTAAATCTGCGTTTGAGAAAAGTTTAGACTATTTGGGCAGGCAAATGTATTCAAAAAAGGTTTTGCAAGATAAACTTGTTTTGAAAGGGTTTTTGCAAGAAGTTGTGGGGGCTGCAATCAAGAAACTAGAAGAGTATAAATATGTTGATGATGAACTTTTTGCAAAGCAATTTGTTCAGCAAAACACAAAAAGGTCAAAACGAATCTTGAAAGAAAAACTCACTCAAAAGGGTGTGAGTAAGGATATTATTTCGAGAGTTTTGGAAGAAAATAGAGGCAGTGACGAGTTTGAAATATGTTTATTTCACGCTCAAAAATATGCTAAAAACAAACAGATTGAAGGACAAAAAGAAATCCAAAAGTTTTATGCCAGTTTAGCACGAAAAGGGTTCGATTTTAACACTATTAAAAAAGCGGTCAAAACCGTGATAAATAAAGACTTTGAAGAGGAAAATAACTTTGATTAATAAAGTTATTTTTTTATTACATTATTTTTAGAAACAGTATTGACTTTTTTCTCTATTTATGGTATTATATATTCACCATAATAACAGAGCGAAAGCTTGATGGTTATGGAACTTTTCGAGTGAATTTTACATAAAATTTAATCGAGAAGGACGATACTTAAAAAAAATTACAAAATGGGTATTGATTTTTTAAAAGGCTAATGTTATTATATTGACCGGATATCACGTTTGTAAAAGGAGGTGTAGCGTGGAAGAAAAAGATAGAAAAATGCTTG
>SVHI01000037.1 GCA_015055905.1 Clostridiales bacterium
TGCTCAAGGTATGCATTGTAATCACTTGCGTAACCATCAACGGTGAAAGTCATATCACCAGACTCATTTCTTTGCTTGATTTTATCCATCATAAACATTCCATAAGGTTTTTTGATGGTCAATGTTTCGCCGTGAATTGAATTTGGATATCTAAGCAAAATTTCATAATGAAAGTTTCCAAAATATGCTTCGCCAAATCTAAGCGCGTTGTCTACAATCAATGCAAACTTTAATTTTTTTACGCCGTCAACAACTTCAAGTTCTGGGTCAACAATATGGGTTTCAACTCCCTTTTTAAATGATTGTCCTAAAAGTGTTGTGAGGTCTTTTTCTTCTAATAAGTCAACATAATTTTCCATTTATATTCCTCCTATGCGCCTGGCTCTGCTTGAGGTTCTTCTGGAACTACGATTGGACCTTTGTCTAAACATTCGCCAATAACAAGGGCTTCACCACTTGGGTGCTCGATTCTTGTTTCAACCCATCTAGCACCTGATTCACTAACCACTTCTCTTCTATGAACACCTTTGAATGCTGCTTGTGGAGCACCTGCTTTAAGTTTTTCATAAACTTCAACTGGTCTCATTTCTTTTTCAGGTTCTTCCCCAGATGCCATTCTCATAAACTTTTGGTTTTCTCTTTTCTTTTTTTCTTCGCCAGTTTCTTGTGTTAAGATGCTAGTGAAGACAATTCCTGTTGTTCCGATAGCGAGTGCTGGGAAAACAACTTCAGGAGTTCCGCCAGCAAAAGCAACTGCGATTGCTCCTGCGCCAATGATTGTTCCAATAATCTTTCCAAGTGTGTGCTTTTTCATAATAAATCTCCTTTTTTGCCTTGTTATTTTAGCATAATAACACCTCAATTTCAATAGTTTTATAAAATAAAAATCAGGCATTTTGCCTGACTTTTAATCGGTTACTTTCTTGCTCCAAGAGCGTTTGTGACACTTTGGACATTTCAAATATTTTGTTCTGCCCATATGCATTGAATTTAATGACTGACCATAAGTTGGAATGTATTTATGCCCACACTTGCCACACTGATAAAACCCTACTTTTGTTTCGATTATGACACACGCAACAAACATTACAATCAAGTTCAATATTCCAAGTGAAAGAAAAATAATTCGAACATAGCTAGGAACTGGAATATAAGCAACAAGCACTGAG
This sequence comes from Clostridiales bacterium, assembly GCA_015055905.1. Classification (GTDB taxonomy): domain Bacteria; phylum Bacillota; class Clostridia; order Christensenellales; family UBA1242; genus RGIG1681. The sequence continues at coordinate 1,170 of SVHI01000037.1, forward strand.
CAAGCAACAAATAACACAATCGCTGAAATTATAAGAAAGTATTCCATAGTTAAAATATGTTTGTTTACTCTAACTTGTTCATCTTTGAGTTCAATAAGGTTCTTTTCTGCTTTTTCTTTATAGACTTTTTCGTCTTTAAGTTCTTCACCAGATAAAAGTTCGTTTGCAGAAACTCCCAAAACCTCACATAGTGGCATCATTAAACTTGTGTCTGGAAAACCCCTTCCTGTTTCCCACTTCGAAATGGTTTTTTCGCTCACAAAAATCTTCTCAGCAAGCTCAAGTTGAGTGAGATTTTTTTCTTTTCGTTTGTCACGAATAAAACTTCCAACTTTTTCTAAATCCATATTTTATTCCTTTTCTTTTACTTCTGTTTCAACAAGTTTTGTTTTTGTTGGTGCAACAACTTTTTCTTCAGTTTCTACAGCTTCAAACATAATCGGCAATCTTGAGTCAATCCAATTTTTCATAAACTCAACTGTTGTTGTGTCAAGTGGTTGTTTTGATTTGAATTGCTTTTTGTATTGCTTCATTACATCAAGCATTGAGTTTTTGCCTTCAACCTTTCTAAGCATATGGTTAACATCACGAGGAGCAAAGGTTGTTGCGTTTGGCAGGTCAATCAACATTGAAAGTTTTTCAACATCTGCTTGAAGGTCTGCTGTTCCTGTGAGAGCAAGAATTCCGCCATCAAATCTTTCCAAGATTTCGAGATATTTTTCAGCGGTCATTTGGTTATGTTCCCTGACATATTCCGTTGGCATAATTGAACCGCGATAGAACATCCAATTCTTTTTGCTCTTTTGGGCTTTTTCAAACATTCCTTCTATTTGTTTTCTTGCTTTTTCGCCGCCTTTTAATGCCTTTCTAAGCATCCAATATGTGAAGCCTTTGCCTTCGTTTGCCTCAGCCATCATTTTGTCAATTTGATAATACATTGCGTCTTTGAGAGACATTCCTGCGCCCGCAAGTAAAATAATTTTGCTCAAATCTGTTTTTTCTGTCAAAAGAGTTGCTATCATCGCACCTTCGCTGTGACCACAAACAATGATATTGTTTTCATCAACATAATCAAATGCTTTACAATGTTCAATCACTGACTTTGCATCATCTGTTAAAGTTGTGAGAGTCATCGACATAATTTTGCCCTTGCTTTCGTGAGTTCCACGCTTGTCATATCTAACACACGCATAGCCTTGCTCTGCAAAATAGTTTGAAAGGTCTTTGTAGATATTTGTTTTCATCATCATTGAGTTGCCGTCTCTGTCAAGACTGCCTGTGCCTGCAATCAAGAGCACTAGTGGCATCTTTTTTCCTGTTTTGTGAAACTCAATGAGTGCATCGTTTGAGCAAGCGATTGTTGCGCCAAGCTCAACCCCGTCACCCTTAACCTTTATTTTTTCTTCATTAATCATAATCTTTCCTCCGCATCATTATTATACAGCTGACAAAATGAAGGTGTAAACCTACTCTTCGTAGGATTTGCCTTTTTTTGAATTATAACATAATTTTGTATACTTTTTAAGCAAAAATATGATATAATAGAATCAGGGAGACGAATTTATGGAAAAAATTTTTGAGCCTATTTTGGACGCTGATGAAAAGGTTATAAAGGTTTTTAAACCTCATAAAGGAAAGATGTTCACTTCCACAATTCTTGCATCATTTTGTTGCTGGTGTTGGCTTTTGATTGTTGCTATAATTGGAATGCTCACAGACCCTGAAACTGGCGAATTCACCCCAACCGAATGGTGGATTGTTGTTGGAGTTTGTCTTGGAATAGCCGTGTTCTTTACGGGACTAACCATTTTATTCACTGCTCTATCTTACAAAAACACATATTACGCTTACACAAACAAGCGTGTGATTATTAGAAAAGGTATTTTTGGTGTTGACTACAAAAGCTTAGATATGAGTATGATTGGTGCGATTGATGTTTCAGTTTCAGTGATTGACAAAATCATTTGCAAAAACACAGGTTCAATTTCATACGGCAGTATGGCAAGCCCTATTGCTGGGCAAAATGGTGTGATGTTTAAGTTTGCACACATCTCTGCTCCTTATGAGACCTATAAAGAAATCAAAACCGTGATTGATGAGTTTAAAAATAGCAAAAAAGAAAAATAAGAAAAAAGACCTCTAAACTGAGGTCTTTTTATTTTGTGATTTTATTTAATAGGTCAATCAGTTCTGGAATTTGTTTAATTTCGTGATAGCCGTCAAAATGATAATATCCTTTCAAATAAAACGCTTTTGCGCCAAAGTCTTTTTCAAATCTTGTGAACTTTTCAAGGTTGCCGTCGTCTTCATCCGAATAAAAAAGATATACATTTTTCATTGTTTTTCCATATTCAAAATCAGGTTGTTTTAAATATGATTGTTTCTTGACTTCAACGATATAATCGGTTCTGGTGCTAGGATATTCATAAAGTGCACCAGGCGCAACCGCGATGTATGCCTTTGCTGAAAAATTATGTTCTCTGCAGAACCTTATAAAATAAGGGTTTCCTATGCTATGACAAATCACAATAGACTCTTCGTTTAAGGTTCCGTCTTCAAGATATTTTGATAAGATTTCATCAAACTTTTCATATCTGCTTTCTGCCCTGATTGGAAACTGTGGTGCTATGACTTGCAATTTATTCTCAAAGTTTGCAATGACATCATTTGCCCACATTTTTAGCGTGTCGGCATTGAGGCTATGAAGAATAAAAATATTTTCTTTAACCATTTCTTTTCCCTCTTTTGTGTTTCTTTTTTAATGAGTTAATCAAAATATAAGCACCCAAAAGAACCAATATTGTAACGCCCAAAATAACATACATCATAGGGATTGAAACTGACCAGTCAAAGAACTTTGGTGAGCAGTCAAGTGACGCTTTTAAACTATCGACAACCGCAGTTGGGATTCCTTGAGATTCCATTTCAGCAAAGACTCCGCCAAGTGAGTGGTTGCGAATGAGCGATGTGCCGTAAGTTCCTGGCAAGAACAAGAGAACTTTTTGAAGACCCGTTGCAAATGACGAAATTGGCATATATGCTCCGCAGATAAAGCCGTAGCCAGCGGTCACGATTGAACTGACTGCTGAAATTTGTCCTTGAGAAGAAAGAAAATAGTTGATGATTGATGAAAGTGCTGTTCCAAAGAGAGAAAGCACAAGCACATCTAAGAACAATAAAACAATGTCTGCAAATGTCATATACCAGCCAATAAATGACACATAAACAAGACTGATTATGGTGGCGGTAAAACAAATAAGAAGAGTTGAAATGAGTGTTGCTGCATAATAACTAACAGCAAGTGTTGAACGCTTTACTGGTGAAATTTTAAGGTCTTTTAAAACACCATTTGCTTTGTCTTGAACCATTAAAAAGTTTGAGCAAAAAGCAACCGTTACGCACGAAACTGAAAGTATTGATGAAACAAGTTGTCCGCCAACAAGTGCGTCGAGGATATCTTCACTTAAAACAAAGCCTTCTGGAAGCCCTGCAACAAAACTGTTACGGAAAACATCACCAAGAAAGACTGCATATAAAAACAAAAGAATTATTGGAGTTACCATTGCAGTGAAAAACATTCCCTTGTCTTTGAAAAATAACTTAACATTTCTTTTGATAAGCGAAAAAAGTTTATTCATTTTCTTCACCTCCCACAAGATTTTTTCCTGTGACGGTTAAGAACACGTCGTCCATTTTTCCCTTTGTGATTTCATAGTCAACAAAGAGTTTTGGGTTCTTCACAATAAGTGCGGTTGCATCGGCTGTGCTTGGAACTGAAAGACGGAATGCGTCACGGACTTTTTCATAGTTAAACCCGAGTTTTTTGATTTGTTCTTCTTCCACATTATAAATCGTGACAAAGTCGCCCGAATATGCATTTTTGAGTTCAAGCGGTGTGCCCTCAGCAGAAATTTTTCCGCTGTCAATGATAACAACATAGTCTGCGTCTGCAGCCTCTTCCATATAATGGGTTGTTAAGAACACTGTCATTCCCTTTGTTTTTCTAAGGTCAAAGATAACATTCCAAAGCATTTTTCTTGTCTGTGGGTCGAGTCCTGTTGTTGGCTCGTCAAGCACAAGAATTTTTGGTTTGTGAAGAAGCGCTCTTGCGATGTCGACTCTTCTTCTCATTCCGCCAGAAAGTTTAGAAACTGTTCTATGCAAAAAGTTTTCAAAATCTAAGAGTTTTGAAAGTTCTTCAATTCTATTTTTAAACGCGTCGCCAGTAATGCCATAAAGACTTGCTCTGCATTTTAAATTGTCATAAACCGTGAGAGCGGAATCAAGCACTGAGTTTTGAAAAACTACACCAATTTCGCTTTTAATGGCATCAGCATTTTCGTCAATATTGATTCCGTCAATAACAACTTCTCCACTGTCTTTTTGAAGGTCTCCGCACATAATGTTGATTGTGGTTGACTTTCCTGCACCATTAATTCCAAGAAAAGCAAAAAGTTCACCCTTTTTCACCCTGAAACTGAGGTCTTGAACAGCCTTAACTTCGCCAAACGATTTATTTAAGCCTTTTATTTCAATAATGTTTTCGTTCATTTGTTTTTCTCCTCACTCATTATAACACAATATCAATTTTTAAGTAACATTATTTCGTAATAATTCACCAAAAATAAAGACAAAATTATAGGTTTATGGTATAATTAAGGAAGTGAGGAAATTTTATGAAAAACAAAGAAGTTGAACT
>SVHI01000038.1 GCA_015055905.1 Clostridiales bacterium
GCCTTTAAATCCGCCGTCTTTGCTCTCTACAATAACGATTACCTTTTGGCTTAGATCTACACTGCCCTCGGTGTAATCGTCTTTGCAGTATGCGCAAGTTGCTGCGTGAACCTTTTCGGTGAGCTTGTCAGTTCCTTCAATCTGCATAACGCAACCGTTTGTGAACTCGCCGTCTTTGTTCGCTTTCATTGAGATATAAAACTTGTTTTCTTCTGCGCTGTGTTTGATTGAACTGATGATTGTTATATCTTTTGTTCTGCCATAAACACCAGCCAAGATATTTGACATATATGTTCTTTCGGTTTCGTTTGCTAAAAAGTCACCAACATACAAAGTTTCGCTAATGTGTTCAAGTTCAACTGTTTCGTTTTTAAGTGATGAATTATCAATGTCATCAACAACTTCCAAAACCTTAAACTCAATGTCTAAGATATACCATTTTGTTTCAATCTCTTTGTCTTTTATTCTATATTTTGGTTCGCGTTCTGAAACATAAATGTGAAGTTTGTTTGGGAACTTTCTCATTATTTGTTCAACTTTAACATAAGGGTTTGCTTTTTCAATTTTTGTAATGCTCTCATCGAAGTTAGCAAACAGCAAGCACGCACCGTAATCAAACTCGCCGCTCGTTTTTATTTTTTCTGTTATACCTTCAGCAAGCCTTGTTTCTTCGGCTGAAAGTTTTGTTCTAAATTCCACATTAACAGTTTTTAGTCTTGTTAAAAGGAATGTTCCTGTTAAAATCAAAACTATTCCAAGAACTACTGATGTGAAGACTATCCAAAATTTCTTTCTTTTCATCTGCATTTTTATTCGACCTTTTCAATATTTGCTCCTAAACTTCTAAGGTTTTTATCAAAATTATAATAACCCCTCTCAATATGAAAAATTTCGTCAACTTCGGTTGTTCCTTTCGCAACCAACCCCGCAAGAACTAGCGCAGCACCGCCTCTTAGGTCAGGACAAACAACGTTTGAAGGCTTGAGTTTGTTTACCCCTATAATTGTTGCATATCTCTCACTAACGCTGATTTTAGCACCCATTTTTGCCAGTTCTGCAACAACTTTAAACCTCGCCTCAAACACTGTTTCGTGAATGATTGATGTTCCTTTTGAAATCGTTTGCATAACAAGTATGAGTGATTGTAAATCGGTTGGAAAACCTGGAAAAGTTGATGTTTCAATCTTTCCTATTGATTTTAGTTTAGAGAAATTCTCTAAAGTTATTTTATCACTAAACAAATCAATGTTGCAACCAGAATTACGCAAAAAAACAATTAGTGGTAATAAAAAATTTGGGTCTATTCCTTCAAGTTCAATTCTGCCACCACACATCGCTGCAGCAATAAGATAAGTTCCCGCTAAAATTCTGTCGCCAATACACCTAAAACTTGTGCCGTGAAGTTTTTTGACGCCATAGATAACAATAGTTTCGTAACCTGCTCCAAAAATCTTTCCACCCATTGAATTTATGAACTTTGCAAGGTCAACAATCTCAGGCTCTCTTGCACAATTTCGAATGACGGTGATTTCGCCGTCATTAAGAACACTTGCCATCATAATATTTTCGGTTGCTCCAACGCTAGGAAATGAAAGTTCAACTTCACCCACCTGCATTTTGCTCGCGTCTGCATAAATGAGGTCATTTGCATAAGTGAACTTCACACCAAGACTCTTCAGCCCTGCAATATGAATATCTATTGGGCGTTTGCCAATATCACAGCCACCTGGGCTTGTAAAAATGGCTTTTCTGTATTTTGCAAGAATGGGTCCAAGCATAAATATGCTTGAACGCAGAGTTTTTGTTTCAGCCATAATGACTGATGTGCTGTTAAGCGAGCCAGAAATTATTAGGTTTCCGTCACGAAACTCGACCTTTTTCCCAAGTTTTTCTAAGATTGCAGACATCTCAATCACATCGAGATACATTGGAATTTCTTTGATAACACATTCTTCATCACACATTATTGTTGATGCGATTATCGGGAGTATGGCATTTTTTGCTGAGTCAACCTCAAGTCTTCCAAAAAGTTTGTTTCCACCATTTATTAAATATTTCATAAAAACCTCTACTATTACAAAATATTCAATAAAAAAAATTGTGTTTAATGTTATATCCTTTTTAATTTTTCTATTGCCTTTGACATTTATTTTATTTGACTATTAATCCCCTGTTAATTTATACTTAATCTATTAATATAGACGGGGGTCTTATGAAGAATATTGACGAAAGATATTTTCATATGGATAATGAAAATAAAATTAGCAAACCAGAAGACTTGCTAACTTCTGGCGAAAAAGTTTTGTGGAAAGGCAAGCCAAAAAAATCTGCATATGTTCTTAGTAAATCTATTGCTTTAATGCCTATTGCAATTCTTTGGGCTGTGGTTGATTTTTCAATCATAGGAGGAGTTATTACTGTGGGCAATATGCCTGCTTCAGTTTGGTTGTTTTTGCTTGGATTCTTTGCACTTCACCTTGCACCTGTTTGGATTTGGCTTGGCTCTGTTATAAAAGCCGCAAAAGAAATGAATTCAATCCAATATATGATTACAAACAAGCGTATCGTTGAAGTTCGCGGCAGGCGTTCTGTATATTTTAACGCAGAAATCAAACTAAGCGAAATTCAAAACACTGAACTCAAGATTTCATTTATTGATAGAATGCTCAAAGTTGGAGACATTTATATCAGCGCAGACGAATCAAAAACTGTTGTTTTGTTTGATATCCCAAATAGTGAATTTATTCGTGAACGTATTGATAAACTCATTCACGACACAGCTGAAGAGAAAAACAAAAAGTCTGCTTTCTATGATAACAATCACGAATGTGCTCACTGCGGAAGTTATTATGACGCAAACCAAAGAAAATGCCCAATGTGTGGTGCACCAAAAATTAATAAATAATAAAAAAAAGCATTTCTAAACAGAAATGCTTTTTATTTTTCTATTGAAATTCTTTTATTCCACTTGGCAGACCTTTAACGCCATCTGGAATATCCACAACGACCAAATTATCCATTGAGCCGCAAAGGAAGAATACTCCAACCTCTCTTAATTTTGGAAGTGAAACTTCTCGAAGTTCTTCATTATTCATAAAGAACGCATTTCCTGCCACTTGAAGAGATGGAAGACTGAGTTTTGTTACAGAAAAGTTGTGCATCATAAAATTTTCATCAACCGATTCAAGCATTGGCATATTGATGTTTTTTATGCTCGTGTTATCGCGCAAAAAACCTTTTGGTGCTCTAATTAAGTTTGGCAAATCAAGGTCTTCAAGAACATTGTTCATTGATAAGAAATAATCGCCAGCATTTCTTAAATTTGGAAGGCTTAGCGATGTCACGCGCAATCCCTCAGCAAAAAATGAATGTCCAACCTTAAACAGCTCAGGAAAATCTATTTTTTCAACATATTCACAACCTCTAAATGCACAATCACCCATAACTGTCACTTTAGGCATTGAAACGTCTCTTAATCCTCTACAGCCTGCCATAAAGTAATCTCCCACCCTAGCAAGCTCAGGAAAATCTATCGATAAGATATTGTAACAGTTGTTTAAGCAATTATTGCCTGAAACCATAAGTTTTGGCAACAAAACACTCTCTAACTCTTCCGCATCACGCAAAAAATCATCTCCAGTAGTTTCAAGTTGAGGAAAACACACCTCTCTCAATCCACCAGCACGCCTTAAAACAGAGTGACCAGCAAATTTAAGTTTTGGCATTGAAACACTTTCAAGCATCATAGCTCGGTCCATAAAAGAAAAACCAACACTAACAACTTCTGGAAGATTAAGCGTTTTTAATTGAACACAATTAGTTAGACAATAATCACCTATTTTTCTAACTTTTGGCAGGTTGATTTGTGATATTTTTCGATTTGCTGTCAAGCAATAAGAACCCATCTCTTCAAGCTCAGGCATATCAAGTTTTTGAAGTTTGTTGCAAAATTCGAGACAGTGAGAACCAATCTTTTTTACTTTTGGAACATTTAAATATTTAAGGTCTCGGCTCTCCTTTAAAAACCCATCACCCATTTCTGTTTGGAAATGGTTTTCATAACTTGTAATAGTTCCTTCTTCGCTTATTTGAACTTCAAAATAAGTATTGTCATTTTTAGTTACAATAATCTTTTTTCCTTCACCATTTTTTTCAACATCAATCTTCTTGATATTAGAAAACTCGTTCATAAATGAATCGTTTGAACTCTCAAAAGGCGTAAAAATTCGCTTTTCTTGTTTATCTAAGATAAAATAATCAAATATTTCGTATCTTGACTTATCGTAATATGTCGCTTTATTATCTTTTATAACCCAATTTTCATCGCAAAAATATATTCCACTCTCACCCCTTTTTACGTGAAAATATCTTCCATCAGAACTTTTTACAAACCCACTTGCATAGAAGGTTTCATAATCTGAATAATCAACTCTTGAATATAGCCCATAGTGCGTTGCAAAACTGTCAGTGAGCCCTGGGCAAATGTTGTCAAGGTCATTTGAAAATGTTGCGTCAGGGTTGTCTACTGCGTGGTTATATCTGTTTTTAATTGAAAGCGAACCATCATATTTGTCAAACTGAATACTGATTACACTTGTTCCATATTTATCTTCTCTTGCTGGTTCTTCAAAATCACTTCTGTCAAGTTCGTCTGCGTCAAAACTAACCGCGAAGAAAACATCGCAATCATCAAGTCTGCCCCTGATATCATCAAACGTGCAAAGAAGTTCGTCTTCTTTATAATATCTCACAAACCGCATTACATCGTCTTCTCTTTCGCATCTATAAAGGCTGTAACCGCTCTTTAATAGAAGTTGACTTGGTGTTTCATCAATCTCTTCTGGCTCATATTTTTCAAAGCCTGCTCTATAAAAGATATGATATTTAAAATCCGAAAGCGCATCTGCTTCAACAAGGGCTTTATAAAGCCCGTGAGATGGAGGAAAAGCCTCTTTTAATGTTTCTAACAAAAGACCTTCTTTTTCCAAAATGCGTGGAAAAGCAGACCTGCAGAATTTTGCAAAGTCTTCACCATATAATTTCTTTATTTTTCTAAGTTCGCCGTCCATAGACTACCTCTTGCGTTTAGTTTTATGGTTCTAATATTTTGATGCCAACCTCTTCGATTGTTTTTGCATTTACATAAGCTGGCAAAACAACCCTTTTTGAAACACGGATTTTTTTCATTCTTCCAGCCTTTGTTAAGCAACAATCAGACATTTCCCTAAGTCTTGGAATATTAACTGTTTTAAGTCTTGAGTTTTTATGCAAAGTCCATTCACCCATAAATTCAAGCTCTGGAAGGTCAACGTTCACCATACTCTTGTTGTTATAGAGTGCTGATGCCCCCAACATCTTTAAGTTTGGAGCACTAAATGTTTTTAGTTTCGTATTTTCATAGAGGAATGAATTTTCTATAGATTCAACCTGTGGCAAATTAATTTCTCTAAGTTCTTCGTTTCTATAAAGAAAACCAGTTCCTATTTTCTTAACCACGGGAAGATTTATTTTCGAAAGTGCTTGATTTGAATACATAAATCTTCTTAAAACAACTTCAGCAGATGGCAGGTCAATCGCTCTAAGGTCTTTGTTTTCAAACAAGAAGTCCTCACCAATTTTTCGAAGTGATGGCACATAGATTGAATTTAACACATTATTGTCTCTCATAAATTTATCGCCAACAACTTCAAGACTAGGAAGTTCAACACTCCTCAAGTGAACACATTGACGAAGTGCATCGTCACCGAGCTCTCTTAAGTTTGGAAAATTAACAAACTCTAGTGCAGATGCATAAGACAT
>SVHI01000039.1 GCA_015055905.1 Clostridiales bacterium
GTTACCACCGCTTCAACCTGCTCATGGATAGGTCAATCGGTTTCGGGTCTATGTCATGCAACTAAATCGCTCTATTCAAACTCGCTTTCGCTACGGCTCCAACACTTAATGTCTTAACCTCGCTACATAACATAACTCGCAGGCCCGTTCTACAAAAAGTACGACATCACACTATAAGTAGTGCTTTGTCTGCTTGTAAGCATGCGGTTTCAGGTACTATTTCACTCCCCTCCCGGGGTTCTTTTCACCTTTCCCTCACGGTACTTATACTCTATCGGTCACTAGGTCGTATTTAGCCTTATGAGATGGGTCTCACATATTCAAACCTGATTTCACGTGCCAGGTCCTACTCTGGAACTCTGCAGTTGTCATTTAGCTTTCGTCTACAAGACTGTTACTTTATTTTGTCGTGCTTTCCAACACAGTTCAACTAGATAAATGAACTAACTATATGCAGGTCCTAAACCCCATAAATAAATTTATGGTTTGGGCTCTTTCCCGTTCGCTCGCCACTACTTAGGAAATCGTTGATTTACTTTCTTTTCCTCCAGGTACTTAGATGGTTCAGTTCCCTGGGTTCCCTTCATACACACTATATATTCATGTGCAGATACTTGAGAATTACCTCAAGTGAGTTTCCTCATTCAGACATCTCCGGATCACAGTTCATTTGCAACTCCCCGAAGCTTATCGCAGCTTATCACGTCTTTCATCGGCGCCTAGTGCCAAGGCATCCACCGCACGCTCTTAGTAGCTTGATCAAATTGATTACTTCTACTTTTATTCGTACGTGCTTTATTTGCTTGCTTACTAATTATAGTAAACTGCCTTTGCATGTTTTCATAATTGTTAATTAACTCAGCGTAATTATAATCTTATAATTAAAAACGGTTGTTTTTGACTATATTGTATTATTTGCGTATTACACTATTATATTTGATTAACTCTGATTCTCGTTATATACTATATAATATATAATCTTTTATAATATGCAGTTGTCAATGTGCGAATTGAATTTAATAACCAAAAAAAATCTCTCGACATAAGTCTTATATTTAATTTATTCAATTAAAATAATCGTTACATCCAGAGGTATAAATTTATACGTGGTATATTAAATTCTTGCGTCCGCTGTATCGTGCGGAACGACTCTATATTACCAGATTTGGAATTGTTTGTCAACACCTTTTTTAAAAAATTTTAAAAATTTTTCAAATTTATCTAGTAGCTATTCGCAAATAAATCTATTATCTGCGACAGCCCCTATACTTTACTCTTTTTTGAGGGGTTTGTCAACACCTTTTTACAAAAAAATAAAAAATTTTAATAAAATTTCTCTATTCATTCATTTTATTTGGAAAAACTAAAATAAAATCATATAATATAAAGTGTAAAGGAGTGGTTTTTAATGATAGCAAATCCCGTTTATGCAATAGACTTGCCAACAGATGAAGACTTTTTGTCATCTGGAAAGAACTTAATGGTTATAGCAACCATCTTTCAACGTGCAATCACAAAACACATTTCAATCTATCACAAAAAAGAAATTCCTTTATCATTTATGGAATTTTATATGAATGAAATAAAGAACTATGCATATATGTTTAAAAAACAAACAAAAGAGTTCTTTGATTTATATGATAGACTCTTGCCAAACTTTGAGATTATGGCAAACGTTTATAAACATTCATACTTTTCACAAATAACAAAAATTAAAAAGAAGAACAATGAAACATATATGATTGTTCCTTCGCTCACCCTTATTGATTATACCGACGACATTGTTAACACTTCTGAAAAGGAAGTTGCAGACACTGTTTCAAACATTCTTCAAATAACAGACCACATTAACAACTCAGACGAAATCGTTAAACTTAGCAAGGTTTATGAGAGATTCATCATATCAAGACTTATTCGTCGTCAAGAATTCAATGAATATAGAGGAAAATCAAAAGTTATACTTAACATATTTAATAACGCACAGTCTCAAGCAATTATCTCTGCAACCAAAAGAGCTGAAAGACTTACTGGTGAACGTATTGAAATTTCAAAGCAAAAAGGAAAGATTACAAAGCTTGTTATTCCAAAACTCAAACTTCCAACTGCTTATCCAAAAACAACAACATTCAATCGTTTCAATTCAGATTATTATGTTAGAAACTTTGTAAGTGCATCTAGAGAAATCTTAATTTTAAATGACCTCAAGATTAATGGCGTTTCTTATTCAACAAACTTTGTTGAAAAGAGAAAGGCTATGAATGAGGCATAAAGGAGAAAATTATGAAAGCATTAAAAATTATTGGTATTGTTTTTTTAGTTTTATATTTAATCTTTACAACATTTATGACAGTATTCTTTATCTTCTCAGGATATGGTGCAGGTGTGGATATTTTGAGCGAAACATTTGCTGACGGGTTCTTCAACGGAATCAAATCAATGTTCGTTGAAACTTGGAACGGCATTAAGGTTGTATTTAAAGCATAAATAAAGGGCATCACTTTGATGCCCTTTTTGTTTTGATTTCAATAAAAAACAACTAGGAAATCCCTAGTTGTTTTTATTTTAATAATTTCTTGTTCTTTCGTAAGTGATTGATGTCTCACCTGAAACTACAAAGTTAACAACAATCTTAACGTAAGATTGACTAGAATAGAAGTTTTCAAAGTTAGTAGATGGACCATAAGTATCCCATTCTTCTTTTGTTCCGCCAAAGTTGATTGTTTTAATGTTTTCACAATCTTCAACAGCGTCCCATTCCATTCCATCAATTCCATTCCAACCTTCTTCCTTTGTAAGCCCTTTAATGTTAAGAACTTCAAGGTCACTGCGGAAGAATGCTTCATAGTCGATTACAACAGTTCCAAGAATTGTTACTTCTTTAACTGAGCTGTAAAGGAATGCACGTAATCCAATAGTTGTTACACTTGCTGGAATAACAACAGATGTGATTCCAGTGTGATATGCAAACGCATATTCATCAATTTTTATAACAGTGCTTGGGATTGTAACGTCACCTTTTACTGACATTGTGCAATAATAGAGGGTTGTTTTATCTTTATTGTAAACGATTCCATTTTCAACAAGATATGTTGGGTGATTTGAAGCAATTTCAAATTTTTCTAATGTATTGAATGCACCAAAATCAATTGTTTCAACAGATGCTGGAATATAAATTTCTTTTAGACTTTCACAATTTGAGAACGCAAGGTCTTCAATTTCTGTTACCGAGTTAGGAATAGTAACTTTTGTAATATATTTGCAATATCCAAACGCATATTCACCAATAGTTGTTACACTATTTGGAATTGAAACCTCCCCAATTCTACCCATAGGACACATAATAAGAGTTTTTCCATCTGCGCTATAAACAATACCATCAATTGATGAGTAGTTTGCATTGCCACCAGCTGGAATATAAACGTTTTGAAGTGACCAAGCAAGCCAGAAATTTCTAGCATTGAGTTCACCCATATAACCATAGGTTTCATAATCTTGCCAGTATTCAAATGGTCTCAAGTTGCTTGAAATTGTTAAGTTTTTCAAATATACAAGGTCACAGAAAGCATCTTCAGCAATAAGAACAACCGAATCAGGCATTGAATATGATTCATTTGCTCTTTGTGAAGGATATTTCAAAAGAAGAGTCATATCTTTTGAGAAAAGAACGCCATCAACTGAGTTGTAGTTAGGGTTACCCTCTGCAACATTGATTGCCGCAACTTCTAAATATGAAGCCAACTCAATCTTTTCAACAGAAGCAGGAATATTTAAAATTGTTCTATTTACACTTGAATTTTTATATGAATAACAATCAAAATATCTAAGTTCTTTTACAGGAAGGGTTTTTGTTACACCTTCGCTAACTTCAACTTCCATTGTTTCAGGAATATCAATAGACATTTTTACTGTATCAACTCTGGTGATATAAACATATTCATTTCCACTGCCATCAGTATCAACACCGATGCCCCAAGAAACACCAAAATATGCATCTTCCATTGAAGTCAAGGTATTGTTTTCATATTTGCAGCTAAATTCTACAAATTCGTCACCATAAGAGTAACTTACGTTATATGCATTTACATCATTATTAACTTTGTTTACTCTAAGATACGCAACTTTGTTTCCTGGGGCTAGAATAGCAAAGTCAAGCTCGCCAGTATATGCTCCCTCACCCCTAGCTTCAAGGTCATCCCTACATCTTTCAACAAGGTCTTTTGCATAAACTAAACCACTAAACTCTTCAGCATTAACAAGAGCATTCATAAACTTAAGGGAATCTTCATAAGTTACCCAGGTTGAAACAAATTCATACTTGAATTCGTTTTTCTTTTGAATTTTGAAGTCAAGTCTTCTCATTGAGTAATCCATTGCATCAACAAATGAGTTATTAATAACAACATTGGCTGTATCAAATATTTTATCAGCATCAATATCAAGAGCAAATCTTTTAATGTAGCTATTAAACAAAACATCTGCACCACTTGATGTTAATGAAATTTCTTCAAATTCAATCAAGTTGACGTTATTTGTGATATTTCCTCTATACCACACATCATATTCAGCGTTGATATCTATGTCATCGTAATCAAACTCACCATTAAGAATGTTTTGAATTTCATCAAGTGAGTTGTTATATAAACCAATAACTTCGAATGCATTTCTACTGTAGTCAATTTCAGCAAACATTTGACCAGTGAATGTTCTTGCTGAAATCAATGTGTCTGTATCAAAATCATACTCTACTTGACAAATTAATGTTTGACCTTCCATTTCTAAATAGAGAGCAATCTTGTCACCGATAGCTTCAGCCTTATAGTAATAGATGTCAACAAGTTCTTCAGTTCTTCCTTCACCAAGGTCTCTTTCACCATAAACATCTCTGCAGAAATATGTTTGTCCAAGAGTGAATGAGTTTGAATAAGCTTGAGAACTAGAAGAGTTCATAACATAGTCAAGCGCTGCTGGAACTTGAAGACAAGCTGAAAGCGCATTGAAATATAACATAAGATATTCTGGAATCGCATCTTCTGTTGAATAGTTTTCAACTTCGCTTGAACCTTCGCCATTATACGCAGCATTGCCAACATCAGAGTTTTCAGCGTAGCCATCTAATATTTTGTAGTTTTGTTCACAAACCTCACCAACAACATAAGCAACTTGCTGAGATGTTAGGCTTGATGTAGGAGCATTATTATTTCCTCCGTTACCACTATTGCCACCACCATTATTTCCGCCATTGTTGTTATTATTGAAAAGTGATGGGTAGAAATAAACACCAACAGGCAATGCAATAATCATAACAATAGCCAAAATGAGAGCAACTATTTTTCTTTTTCTCATATAAAATCTCCTTTCATAAAGTTACATATTAAGATTAGCACAATGAAAGAAGAATAGTCAAACGAAAGCAAAAAACAAAAATAAAAAAAGACACAAAAAAAGAGAAGCATTTCTGCTTCTCTTGAAATTAACAAATTTAATAAATATATTGAAAGTCTTTTTATAGGCTGTTCTTGTTTTCACATAACAATTTCGATTTTATACTTTGATGTGTTTACTGATCATCAAAGTCGTTAATTCAAGTAGAACTAACAATTTCTCTTTTATTGAAACAATAAATTGTTTCTCAATCGACAAGATGTAGTGATTAACACTACTCCTTTAAAGGAGGTGATCCAGCCGCACGTTCTCGTACGGCTACCTTGTTACGACTTCACCCCAGTCATTCGTATTGCCCTAGACGCCTCCCTCCCTTG
>SVHI01000014.1 GCA_015055905.1 Clostridiales bacterium
AAGAGTGTAATATTCTTCAGCGCCTTTGGCTGCAGTAACCAAGTGAAATACTGCATCATAACGGTCTCTAGCATAGTTTTCCTTAAGCCCAAGTTCCCTTAATAGCATCGAAAATTCTTTTGGTGTGACATAAGACTTGCAATCCATAATGCCTCGGTCATAAATTAACACGATTTTCTTTTCATCAACAAGTTTTGCAAGTTCGTCATAAACCTTTTCTTTTGCGATTTCGGCAAGCATAATTGCCTTTTCAAAATCATAGTTCGATTTAAAAACATTTCTATTAACGCCTGCCAAAATTAGTTCGGTGGCGGTTTCTGGAACAAATATGGTGTGAAAACCATTTCTTGAAAGTGCTCTTTGAATCCAGCCCATAGCGGTTGTCTTTCCAGAGCAAGGTCCGCCAGTTATAACAAATTTAAAAATTTGTTTTTCTTCATTTAAAGCAAGATGCTTTGTTAAGTCTTCAATCGATAAATTAAATAGTTTCGCAAATGCCAAAAGTTTTTCAGTTGATGGCTTGCTTGTTCCGTTTTCCCATTTAGAAACGGCTTTGTTTGTAACGTTCAAAAACGCTGCAAGTTCCGCTTGACTCATTCCAGCCTCACGCCTAACTTTGCTCAAATAGTTACCAAACTCAAAATCGTTCATATAACACCTCTTTTTCAATTTACGAATTCATTATAGCAAACAAAAAGTCTCTTTTCAATACATTTTTGTCTACTATTGGTAGATATTTTTTTATTTTGCAAAACAAAAAGACCTTTTTATTTTAAGGTCTTTTAAAAAGCTTAACAGCAGCGTTTCCAAATGAGTTGATTTGCACTTGATTGTCAAAGTCTGGCTCAATGCCATTCAACACACATTCCATAAAAGAGCAGAGGTTGTTGTGTGAAACAATCAAAACATTCTCACGCTTTTCGTTTTCCAAAAGCCAAGCCAAAAACTCTTTCACACGCTTTAAAACATCTGGATATGGTTCCATTTTGCAAGAGACAAGTCTCTTTGCTTTCATTTCTTTTTCTTCATCGGTGAGCATTCTCCAAAGTCTTCTAGAGAATATTCCTTGGTCGATTTCAGTTATTCTTTCGTCTTTAATAATAGGCACACCGTGATATTGATTCATTATTCTAGCGGTTTGCATTGTTCTCATCAATGGCGATGCATAAATGACATCAAACTTCACGTCTTTATATTGTTTTGCTTGGTTTTCTGCAAGTTCCAAACCCGCTTTGCTTAACTTGTTTTGTGTTCTGCCTTGAGTTCTGCCTTGTTCATTCCAATTTGTTGTGCCGTGGCGCATAATATAAATATTCATATTTTACCTCAATTCAATTTTAGCATAACAGCATAATTTTGTCATTTATATTTTAACATAAGTTTTCCTTTGCTCATAACATAAACTATATGAAAAAATGTATTTTTAAGGGCAGTGGTGTCGCATTGGTCACGCCTTTTAATAAGAACGGAGACATCAATTTTTTCGAACTAAAGCGACTAATTGAGTTTCAAATTGTGTCAGGCACAAAGGCAATTATTGTTCTTGGAACAACAGGTGAATCACCAACAATAACTTTTGAAGAAAGAGAAAAAATTATCAAGTTTTGCGTGTCTCAAGTAAGTGGACGAGTGCCAGTGATTGTTGGAACTGGCTCAAACTCAACACAAACAGCAATCAATCTCACAAAACAAGCCGAGTCACTTGGCGCAGACGCCGCACTCATTGTTTCACCATATTACAACAAATGCTCGCAGCGCGGTTTATTTGAACACTACAAATCAATCGCAAGGTCAAGTTCTTTGCCAATAATTTTATATAATGTTCCATCAAGAACTGGAGTTAACATCCTGCCACAAACCGCCATCAAACTCTCAAAGATAAAAAATATTGTTGGCATAAAGGAAGCCAGTGGCAACATTTCACAAATAATGGAACTTTTGCAAACAAAGCCTCTTTCTTTCAAGGTTTATTCTGGCGACGATTCACTCACATTTCCATTGATTTGTCTCGGTGCAAGCGGTGTTATTTCAGTTACTGCAAATTGCTATCCAAATGATGTTTCAAATCTTTGTGACTTTGCTTTAAAAGGTGACTTTAAAAATGCTCTTAGCCTACACAAAAAACTATATGAAATCAACAAAAACCTATTTTTAGAGTTCAACCCAATCTGCATAAAACACTATATGAATCTGCTTGGACGAAATGTTGGTGAAACAAGACTTCCACTAACAAAACCAGCAAAAGAAACTATTCAAAAACTCATCAAAACAAAGGGGCTTTATGAAACTTAACATTGGCATTATCGGCTATGGAAATCTTGGAAAATCAGTTGAGCAAATCATACTTTCAAAAAACGAATATAATCTCGTTGCAATCTTTTCAAGAAGGACAGTCAAGTCACGCTATAACTCACTTATAGATAATTATGAAAATATAACAAAATATAAATCACATATTGATGTTATGTTGCTCTGCGGAGGTTCAAAAAATGATTTGCCACCACAAACTGCTGAGGCCCTCAAGTTTTTTGATTGCATCAACGCATTCGATACCCACGCAAAAATTTGCGGTGAATTAACTAGACTTGGTCGCATCGCTAAAAAAACAAACCATAGACTAATTATGTGCACAGGATGGGACCCTGGCGTGTTTAGTGTTGTTCGTGGGCTTTTTTACGCAATCTCTAACCGCAAGCCAACAACTTTTTGGGGAAAGGGCATAAGTATGGGGCACAGTGACGCAATTCGTCAGGTGGCGGGAGTCAAAGACGCTGTTCAATTCACAATACCAAACCCTAACGCAATAAGGCTTGTTAGAAAAAATATGATTGACACAGAACTTCCACTTCACTTTAGAGATTGCTATGTGGTTTGTGACAAACCAAAACAAAAACAGATTGAGCGAACCATTAGGCAAATGCCAAACTATTTCAAAGGTCAACCAACAAGTGTGACCTATGTGTCACATAATACTATCAATAGCCTCAAAAAAAGAATGCGACACAAAGGTCAAATTATAACATCTTTCAAAACAATTCAAGGCACAAAAACAGCTGCCGAATTTAAACTTTCAATGGAGTCAAATTCAAATCTCACCGCTGCAATTATGTGCGCATATATAAAAGCAATAGGCAACCTAAAACTCCACAAAGTCAGCGGGGCATACACTTGCTTAGATGTTCCAATCTCGTTTTTATTTTCTAAAGAAGAACGACAAAAAGTTATAAATGAACTATGCTAGAGAGCTTTTGAACCATTAAATCTATTTACAAAAATTGCTTAGTGTGATAGAATATGAACTAGACTATTTAGCGGAGGATTTTATGACTTACGACGAGTCGGAAGAAAATATTTCTCTAGCATTAACCGAGCTAGACACAGTTAGAAACATTCTAAACAGAGAACATAAGGCAACAATGCAAATTTATGACAAGTTCAATCAAGCGTGCGAGTATTTTTCTTGCAAGGGCGAAATTGAATCAATGCCAACAAACATAGACGAAGTTGATGGCTATTATGACTCAAGCAACTCCATTATGACAAAATATTTTATGTCAAAAGGTGACAAGTCTTGCTATAACAACTTATTCAACCTTGTGAATTTCTTTTTAAATCACCAGGGCACAAGCGCGCAGTTTGCTGGAGCACTTTCACTTGTTTTTGCAAACGATAAAAATATTCGTGTTTTTCCTGTTAGAATCAAGATTAAACTCAAAAATGCAGAGCAGACAGCCGATTCTTTCTGTTTTGTAAACCTTGTTCAAATCATTGATAACGACGGAACTCTCATTCACTCGTATTATGTTGATATTTTCAACAACATTCCTGCAACCATTGAACACAGCAAACTTCTTTCAAGGCTTGCAGACAAACTTACAAACGAACACCAAGAGTGCATCTATGCTGAAATTGACGGAATTAATTTTTATGACCCAGACATAGACATAAAAAAGAACTTCACAATATTTGAATGCTTGACAGATGCTGGCGGAGTTGACTTCAACTTTGACGGCTATAACTTTGACTACACAAACGCAGCAGTCGAAAATTGCATTGACCTAAAGAACTATATCGCAAAAAAAGATTATAAAGAACATTTGGAAAATTATTTAAAATAAAAAGGTCTTAGCAAAACGCTAAGACTTTTTTTATGCAACAACTTTTGGGTGTTTCCATACGATTGTGCAAACAAGGTCTGCCACCCAGCAAATAACTGAGCCTGGAACAATCCACAAAATACCAACAACGAGCATAAGAGTGTTTTTCTCGGCAACAGCTTTGCAGATTCTATACACGCCCCAAGCAATGTTCAAAACAGGCAAGCATAATAAAATTTTCACAATCCAAGGCAATTTATCAAAAGCATTTACAACATCTTTCATTTATTTATCTCCTTCATAGTTCAATAATATGAACCTTCGATTGCTTTTAGAATTATTTTGTGGCAAATTTTAAAAAATTATTTATAAATTGAAAGCATTAAGCGAAATTTATTTGCCAATGTGTCTCACTATTTGATAAAATTAAATCAGCAAATAAAACAAATGGAGGAAAAACTATGGCTAAGAAAACATCTGATTACTTTGGTTTAAGCTATATCGTAAGTTTAATTCTTGCAATTATTCCTATCACTTCTGCAATCTGTGGTTGTGTTACAAGAATTAAAGAAGGCAAAATTGTTGCTGGTCTTCTTCGTATTTTACTTGGTTGGAACGTTATTTATCTTTGCGACCTTGTTCTTATGATTGTTAGCAAACACATTTTAAGACTCCTTAATGTTTAGTTATAGGAAAAACGACCTCTCTAGAAATAGGGAGGTTTTTTATTTTGTTTCAAATAAAATAAGGTTTTTATTGCTTTTTTCGATGCCTTATTATATAATACATAATGTATTATTATAGATAAAAAAGAGGAATATTATGGTTACAGATAGACAACTTAAAGCATTATGGAAAGACTTTTTCACAAAACACGGTTTTAAACAAATCCAAAACAGTTCACTCATTCCTGAAAATGACCCAACTGTTTTGTTCACAACAGCAGGTATGCACCCGCTTGTTCCATATCTTTTGGGCGAAAAGCACCCGTCAGGTGATAAACTTTTTGACACACAAAGATGTATTAGAACTGGCGACATCGACAGCGTTGGTGACTTCAACCACAACACATTCTTTGAAATGCTTGGAAACTGGTTCTTGGGTTCTTGTCCAAAAGACGAAATGATTAAACTCTCTTATGAGTTCTTAACAAGCAAGGAATATCTTGGAATCGACCCAAACAAACTTTCAGTTACAGTTTTTGAAGGTGACGAAACAGCACCAAGAGACGAACTCGCTGCAAAAACTTGGGAAGAATGCGGAATCGCAAAAGACCATATTTTCTTTAACCCTAAAGAAGACAACTGGTGGGGACTTGGAAGTGGTGTAGGACCTTGCGGACCTGACACTGAAATGTTCTATGATTCAGGCAAAGAAAAATGTTCTCCAGATTGTAAACCTGGCTGTCACTGCGGAAAATACAACGAAATCTGGAACGACGTATTTATGCAATACAGAGTTGAAAACGCTGGCGAAAAAGCTCAAGCCCTTGCAAATCCAAACATTGATACTGGTATGGGCGTTGAAAGAACAATCTGCGTTCTCAATAATGTAAAGAGCAGTTACGACGTTGGTATCTTCAAAGAAGTTATCGACTTTATGGATAGCAAAGCAGAAATCAAAAACAGCGATGAAACTGTTAAGTCATACAGAATTTTGGCTGACCACTTGAGAAGCACAGTGTTTATCTTGGGCGACGAAAAGGCTATCAAGCCATCAAACGTTGGTCAAGGCTACATTCTTCGTAGATTCATTCGTAGAAGTGTTAACCACGCAAGAAAAATCGGCTTAGACACAAAGTTCTTTGCTGATGTTGCTGACCTTTACATCAATTATTATTCTTATGACTATGACATTCTCACAAAGAATGCTGAAGTTATTAAAACAGAACTTTCAATCGAGGTTGAAAAATTCGCTAAGGCAATCGACCAAGGTTTCAAAGAATTTGAAAAGGTTATAAATGGAATTGAAAGACACAAACAATTTGCTAAAGAAGGCGAAATTGTTGAAAATATCATTTCAGGAAAAGCCGCATTTAGACTCTTTGATACATTCGGTTTCCCATATGAACTTACCGAAGAAATCGCAAAAGAAAGAGGCTACGAAGTTGACAAGGCTGGCTATGATGAAGCATTCAAGGCTCACCAAGACCTTTCTCGTTCAGCATCTGCTGGAACTTTTAAGGGCGGTCTCGCTGACTCATCTTATGAAACAGCAAAACTTCACACAGCAACTCACATTATGCTTGCAGGTCTTAAAAAGATGTTTGGCAACCAAGTTGAGCAAAAAGGTTCAAACATCACACCTGAAAGACTTCGTTTTGACTTCAACCTTGACCACAAAATGACACCTGAAGAAATCAAAGAACTTGAAGATTTCGTTAACAACGTAATTCAAAAGAAACTTGATGTAACTTGCACTGAAATGACTCTTGAAGAGGCTAGAGCAGCAGGTGCTCACGGTGTATTCGATTCAAAATATGGCGAAAAGGTTAAAATTTACACAATCGGTGATGTAGACAAACAAATCTGTGGCGGACCACACGCTAAAAACACAGAAGACCTTCATCACTTTACAATCAAAAAAGAAGAAAGCTCTTCTTCTGGTATTAGAAGAATCAAGGCTATTCTCGACTAAAGGAGAAACTTATGTTACTTAGCAAATTATGCGGAGTGAGAACAAAAGATATTCCTTCAGACGCAAAAATGGTCAGCCACCAACTTATGCTTCGTGCTGGCTATATGAAACAAATGTCTAACGGAATCTATACACTTTCTGCACTCGCACAAAAAACTTGTTTAAAAATAGAAAACATCATTCGTGAAGAAATGAACAAACTCGAAGGACAAGAAGTTAAATTCCCAGTCGTTATGCCAAAAGAACTCTGGGATATGTCTGGAAGATACACTTCAATCGGCAGCGAGATGGTTCGTTTCGAAGATAGAAACAATCACAAAATGCTTCTTGGAATGACTCACGAAGAGGCTAGTGTTCACCTTGCAAAAAACTGGGTGACATCACACTCTCAACTTCCATTTATGATTTATCAAATCCAAACAAAGTTTAGAGACGAGCCAAGAAGTCGTGGCGGACTCATTCGTGTTCGTGAATTCACAATGAAAGACGCATATTCATTCCACACATCAATGGAAGACCTTGACAAATATTATATGCGTGTTCACGAAGCATACGAAAACATCTACAAAAGAATTGGTCTTAAGCACTTCATTTCAGTTAAATCAGACACTGGTATGATGGGCGGAAGCGTTGCTCACGAATTTATGAGCATCAACGATTCTGGTGAAGATGAACTCATTCTTTGCGACTGTGGTTATAAATCTAACCAAGAAGTTGCTGAATGTGTTGAAATGCCTGCATCAAACGAGGCAGTTAAAGGCGAAATCAAAGAAGTTTTCACTGACGACGCAAAAGAAATCGATGCAGTTTGCAAATTGCTTGGAACTGACGCTGCTCACACTGTTAAGGCTGTGGCATACGCAATCAAAGGCGAAGACGGAATCGTTCTTGCATTTGTTCGCGGCGACAAAGAAATCAATGAAGCAAAACTTAAAAAAGTTACTAAAAAGGATATCGTTCCTTTCTCAGCAGAAAATGACTCACGTCTTTGCGCTGGAAACATCGGTCCAATCGGCTTGAAACTTGATGGCGGCTGCGTTATTGTTTATGACAACTCTTTGAAAAATGCCGTTAATATGGTTATTGGTGCAAACAAAAAAGATTATCACCTTGACAATGTTTGCATCGCTAGAGACCTTCCAAACATTGAATTTTTCGATATTGCAAAGGTTCAAGACGGTGACACCTGTCCACTTTGCGGCAAAGGCAAAGTTCACATTGCTCACGGCATTGAAATCGGCAATATTTTCCAACTTGGAACAAAATACACCGATTCAATGGGTATGCGTGTTTCTGGTCCAGACAGCAAAGAAATTACTCCAATTATGGGCTGTTATGGCATTGGCGTAGGCAGAAACCTCGCTTGTGTTATTGAAGATAACCACGACGATTATGGCATTATTATGCCAAAGGAAATCGCTCCTTATCCAGTTCACATTTGTGCTCTTAGACTCGATGACGAAAGAGTTCAAGAAACC
Source organism: Clostridiales bacterium (assembly GCA_015055905.1). Lineage (GTDB taxonomy): Bacteria > Bacillota > Clostridia > Christensenellales > UBA1242 > RGIG1681. The sequence goes on from SVHI01000014.1 coordinate 8,213, forward strand.
ACAAATAAACTCTATAGCGACCTTGAAAAGTCTGGCATTGAATGTTTATTTGATGACAGAAACGTGTCTCCAGGCATCAAGTTTGCTGAGGCTGACCTTATTGGTATGCCAGTTAGACTTGTTGTTTCACCAAAGGGTCTTGAAGAAAACCTTGTTGAAATCAAAAACAGAGCAACTGGGGAAGTTGTTAAGGTTAATCCAGACAAAGCAGTTGAAACAATTAAATCAATGTTATAAAACAAAAAAGATAAGCAAATTGCTTATCTTTTTTTATTCCGCTCTAAGCGATACTGCATTTGATGCCTCACGACGTATTTTGTCAGACATAGCAGCATAGTGCTTCTTTGTAGTGTTAACATCACGATGTCCCAAAACATCGGCAACTATATAAATGTCTTGTGTGGCTTGATAAAGCCTTGTGCCATAAGTTGAACGAAGTTTGTGAGGTGTGATATGTTTGAGTGGAGCAACGATTGTTGCATACTTTTTAACAAGTTTTTGAACCGCTCTTGTGGTTATACGCTTGTTTTGAAGTGAAACAAACAGAGCAGGCTCATTAACAAGTTGTGGGTTTTTGGCGCGCTCTTCAATCCAATAGAATAACGCAACTTTAACCTCATCACTGAAATACAAAATTACTTGGTTTCCACCTTTACGGGTAATTTTCATACCATTGATTTTAAAATCAATATCTTCAACGTTTAAACCGACACATTCCGACACACGCAGACCAGTTCCAAGTAACAGCGTCATAATTGCAGTGTCACGAATTTTTGTATGCTTATGAAAGCCTTTTTCGTGGCCAGACAAGCCATAACCAGACTCAACAGTTCCCAAAAACTTATAAACTTCATCATCTTCAAACCTAATGATTGGCTTATCGTGAAGTTTTGGCATTTCAATTTTACTCGCAAGGTCAACTGAAATCATTTCTCGTCTAAAGTAATATTTAAAAAATGAACGAACAGCCGCAATTTTTCTGGCTTTTCCACGTTCGCCATTTGTCACAATCTCGCCGTCTTTTTTTTCATAAGATGTGAGATAACTCATATATCTTTCAAAGTGTGTTGAATGAAACTTTTCAAGGTCTTTAACTTCAAGTTCAAACATCGACTTTTTATCACGAAACAAGTTTGTTTCTGTTAACGCCCAGTTAAAAAATGTTCGCAGGTCATAAGCATAATTAATTCTTGTGAGCGCGCTGGTCTTATTTTCAATTCCAGTAAAAAAATCTAACGCAAAATCAGGGAAGTCATAAAGAACTTCTCTTAGCCTTGCGGTCAGTTTTGTTCGCTGCTCATTGTAATAATCTTGCTTTTTCATAATATAATTATAAAATAGTAAATTTATTTTTGCAAATATTTTGCGAATAGTTTTATTACACTTGACAAATTTTCTTTATAAATTTAAACTAAAACTATGATTGCATTAAATGAACTAGTTAAAAATTATGACAACTTTGTTGATAGATATAAGTTAATGGGGAAGAAAGCCAAACTCGACTCTATTATTTTTCTTGAGAAAAAATTTACAAAATTGCAACTTGAAACAAACCAAGAACGTTCAAACTGCAATAAACTCTGCGGCAATGTTGCTGAAAAACTTAGACGCGGTGAAAGCACCACGAGTTTAATTGATGAAATCAACTCGCTCGACAAAAAGATTAATTCGTCAACAGCAAAACTCACTTCACTTTATAAAAAAATCAACAACAAACTCAAAAAACTCCCAAGTTATCCAAGAGAAGATAACGTTTTAAATATTCCAATAAAAACAACTCAAACAAATCTTGGTGCAAAAGATTTTGTTAATGAAATCGCAAAAATTGCCGAAATTAGAGAGTTGGAAGAAACAACTCTAGACTTTCTCAAATCTCAAGAAAACTGCGTTTTTGAGGTAGAAAAACTGCCAACTATCATTGGTTTTAAAAACAAAATTTCAATTCTATCTTCAAAAGACGATGTGCTTAAAATTTATGACAAACTTATTAATTTTTTAGAGCAAAACGCAAAACTTTTAATCAAAAAGTCAATCAAGCAAATGAAAAAAGAAAGCACAAGTGAATACAGAACTGTGCTGGCAGACAGGTCAGTGATTGACATTAGGCTAGTTGAAGAATATTATTCAAGAGAATACAGCCTAAAATATCACGACTCAAAAAAAGATATGTCTAGGTTTTTAAACCAAATAGACATATTCATTTATTCAAAATCATTCTAACCAAACATTTTTGTTTGGTTTTTTTCTTGCAATAAAAAAACCTTAGCGGTTAGGCTAAGGCTTATTTCTTTGTGGTTGTTTTCTTTGCTGTTGTTTTAGCAGCTGGTTTCTTTGTAGCAGCGGCTTTTGGAGCAGCTTTTGGAGCAGCTTTTGGGGCAGCTGGTTTTTCTTCAACAATTGTTTGTTCTGTTTTGATTGTGTTTACAAAGTTTGTTGCATTTTGGAAAGCATTTGTTCCACGGTTGAATGTAGCAACTTTCTCTTCAGCGGTGAGTGTCTTCTTTTCGCCTGAAACTTCAACAAAGTTATTAATTGCTTGTTTATCAACTGCTTTTTTTGTGTGTTGTTCAACTTCGTGATTAACAATAACAGTAGATGAGTTTAATTCATCATTAGCAGCTTTGTTAACGTCTGTGATTTGATTTACAAAGTGAAGAACTGCATTGTCATCTTCATAAACGCGAGGTTCTTCAACTGGAGCCTCTTCAGGAAGGGCAACTTCGCCATCAACTCTTTCAACTCTGTCTTCAACTCTTTGAACATCTGTGCCGGTTTTCTTTCTTCTTAAGTTATACCAAATCAATAAACCAACTACAGCCAAAATTAAAACAATGTCCAAAACGATAATAGCAATCAAACTGCCATCAACTTTACATAAAAAGTTATTTAACATAATCCACCTCTCTATATTATAACAATTTTATTATATCACATAAAAAAAATAATAAATAATAAAATTTTACACTTTTTCAAACTTTTTAAAAAATTTTTTGATTATTTAGGTGTTATTTCACACATAATTAGCAAATTAAAAAATCGGGTGAGTCATAATGACGATTTCTCACACAAAATTACAAAAACTTACCGCTAAATAATTTAAAGATTCTGTCTCACAGCGTCTCACAAAATCATTTCAAATTTTAAATGGAAACTCACCCGATTTTTTTTTCAATGATTTTTCTGGGGGAGTCACAAAAATTTCGCCCTAGTGTTATTCAGCAAATTAGAAACACTATTCAATCTCAAAATATCTCTTCAGCAAACACTATATGGAATTTTGGTTCACACAGTTTATCGTGAAACAATTTGGTTGGATAATGGGTCAACAATTTTTTTCATTCTGTCTCACAGCGTCTCACACAGCGTCACGCAAAATAAATTCCCAGTATCTCACATCACATAATACCACAGCGTGTCTCACAACACATAGCACCACAAACCATAAATAAAATCACACAAACGAAAATTAAAAATCAAGCCAAAGCGCGTCACAGCAAAACTACAAGCCAAATCAAAAACATTCAAATTCAAACTGGCTCACAAAACCAGATTCAAAAACCGACTGTTAATAACTGTCAACAACCCCACTTCCACCCCTAGCATCTATTCGCAAAAGCTGTGTTTTGCGAATAGTTTGCACGAAGGTTTTTCACAATTCCCGAATTTATCAACATTCGCGGCTGTTAATAATTTTGAATTTTTGACACTCCATTTTTCAAAAAAGACCTCTTTTTCTCTTCCACCCCACCGACAGTCTCTCTCTAGTGTTTAAAATTTTAGTCTCAAATCGTGTTAAAATTTTTAAAAATTCAAAGTCAATTTTAATAAATCAAACACTAAAATTTAATCTAATTTTGATAATAAACTAGGCAAGTTTGATTAGGTGAGAAAATTAAATTCTATAAAAAACAGGTGAGAATTGATTTATTAAACACTTCAAATTTTTCTCAAAAATTTTTAAACTCACCCATTCACTCCCCTCAAAATTAGTTTTATACTAACCTACTAAATTTTTAAATTGACAAAATTTTAAATTGAACTATACTTATAAATTGTTAAAACTACCCTATCACTCAAGGAGCAAAAATGATTAATATTGTTTTAGTTGAACCAGAGATTCCACAAAACTCTGGAAACATTGTTAGAACTTGTGCAGCCATTGGTGCAAAACTTTATATGGTTAAACCACTTGGCTTTATTATGGACGACAAACATTTCAAACGTGCTGGAATGGACTACTTAGATTTCGCAAGCGTTTCAGTTGTTGATTCATTCCAAGAAATTTTGGACGCAAACAAAAATGCCACCTTTTATTATGCTAGCACAAAATCTCAAAAAAATTACTGTGACGTGACATATCCAGATGGCTGTTTTATTGTTTTTGGAAAAGAAAGCTATGGGCTTAGCGAAAACATATTGAAAAACAACTATGACAAATGCGTTCGTATTCCAATGAGTTCGAAAGCAAGAAGCCTCAACCTTTCAAACTCTGTTGCAATTATTGCCTATGAGGCAATGCGTCAACAAAATTTTGAATCTCTTCAAGAATATGGCCAACTCACTGGAAGAATTGAAAATGACAACTATTAAAAAAAGACCTCTATCTAAAGAGGTCTTTTTTCATACATTCCAAGCAAGAAACTATATTCTTTTATTTCTTTTTTCTGTTTTTCATATTCAGGCAAAAACTTTTTCACAAGTGCCCAGAATTCTTTGCTATGATTCATTTCTTTTAAGTGACAAAGTTCGTGAACAATTATATAGTCAATAATTTTTGGCGGCAACATTACCACACGCCAGTTCAAGTGAACCACTCCAAATGAGTTGCACGAACCCCAGCGTCCTTTGCTGTCGCTAAGTTTAAGCGATGATGACTTGAGTCTTATTCGCTCTTCAATAAATTCAAGCCTTTCACCTAAAACTTGTTTTGCTAGTTTTTTATACCAAGCTGTTAATGCTTTGATAATTTTTTCTTCTTCATATTTGATTGGAATCAACATTTCAAACTTATTGTTTGTTTCAATAGATTTAACTTGTGATTTTATTGGTTTATACCTATTACCAAACAACAAGAAACTCTTTAAGGCGATTACGTCCTCAAATTTCGCCTTATTTTCTTTCACAATCATAAGTTTTTCACGAATCCAACCCTGTTTTTCTTCAATAAATCGATTAATAACCTCATCTTTCATCGAAATTGGGGCTTTAACGATAATATTTCCGTCCTTCAAAACCGTAAGCGACAAAGTTTTTCGCTTAGACCTTTCAATATAATCTGGAACAATCATAATTTCTCCTGCCTAACTATTATACATAATTTTATGCAAAAACTAAACAAAATCAACCACGCAAAATCTTAAATCTTGTTTTATTTATAATTATATAATAATTTATTGTCGCAAAAATACTGAATTTATTTGACTTAAGTGATTATAAAAGACTATTATTATATTGTCTATTACTATAAATTTTTGCACAAAATAAACTCAAAGGAATGAAACGAGATGCGTAATATTGATAGTGATTTAATCCGCGGAAACATTGATACCATTATTCTCAAGACTATGCTTGAAGAAGATAAGTATGGTTTGGATATTATCAAAGAAGTTGAACAACGTTCTAGCGGAACCTATGAACTTAAACAACCAACCCTTTACAGTTGTTTAAAACGTCTTGAAAACCAAGAACTTATCACCTCTTATTGGCTTGATAGTGACATTGGTGGCAGACGCCATTATTATAAACTTACTGAAAAGGGTCGTGAATTTTACAACAAAAAACAAGAAGAATGGGCTAAGTCAAAATTCATTATTGACAACCTTTTAAGTAACTATGATTATGAAGAATATCGCCTTGTAAAGAAAGATGAATATGACCAAATTCAACAAGACAAAGAAATGATTGCAAGCGGTGCATACAAATCACAAAGTGCGTCAAATTCAGCATTTGAAAGTGCTATGTCTGGCAATACTCTGTCTAACATAACACCTGAAGAAACTGACGATGAACCAGTGGAAGAATCACTTGAAGAAGCTGACGAAACAACAACCATCGACGAACTCATTGAGGAAAATAAATCAGCCTATGACGAAGAAGACGAATATTCAAAAATCGATGAAATTGTAAGCGAAGAAGATGATGAAGACAACAACTTCTCTGTTGATGGAACTGAATTAAACTTTTCAATGGACGAACATTTTAATGATGACCACGAACACGATGAAGATTTTGAAACCACTCAGCCAGAAGATTTTGATGAAACCGAAGAAGAATTAAACACTGAACATCTTGATTTCTTTTCAAATAATGAAGAAACCGAAGAAGAAACCGATGACTCACCTGTTTATTATTCTAGCCAAGAAGTTGAGCCTGAGGAAGAAACAGAACCAACTATTAGTTATCCTCAAGCAGACCAAACAAACAATGAACTTAATATTTTGAGAAGTTTGCATAGCCAAGAAGATGAAGAAATCAACACTTATTATGGCGACAAATCTTCTTATGTTAATCATTTAAACAAAGATGTTGAAACTGAACAACAAAGTTTGCTTGATGCAAACCTCTATAACACTGTTAATGAGGTTGACAATTCTATCAACAATTTCTCTGAAACAATCTCAAGACTCAACAATTTCAATAGCTCAAGAGTTGATGCTGAACCTGAAAACAATACAGAAGAAAGCGAAGATGAAGACTTTGAAACCCACGAAAATTCAGACTTTAGAGATGAATTTAACCAAACAGACTCACCTGAATGGATTGAAACTGAAGAGACTGAACAACCAGAGGTTGACGAACTTGACGAACTCAAGTCTTTAAACCCACATTCTTCAACTGGTTTCTTCAAAAGTTTTGATGACACAGACTACTCAAAAACTTCAACAAAAGAAATCATTGATAGCATTAATGATGATGAACCTGACTATGACTACTTAGAAACAGACTCATCTGATGCAAGTTTTGAAAATGACAAAAAATTTGATGCATACGAAGAATATTTATTCGGCGCAAACACCATTGAAAACGACTATAATACTGGCGATGACGAAAACGACTTCACTCCTCCAAACTATGAAGAGACTGAAGAAGAAACTGAAGAATTAACCTTCAATTTCGGCGGAAACACAACCGACAAACAAGAAGTTTGCAACATTGTTTCAAAAGAAACTTCAACTGAAAGTTTTGAAGAACGCAATCCAGATTGTTTTGTTGACTTTAGAACAAACACAGAACATAGATATGAACAAACAAACTTCGACGATATTAACGAAATAATTTCTAATAACGCAACAAACACATTTAGTTATGACGATGCAATATTTGCACCAATGGAAGTTAAACCAACTCAAAATCAAAACTACAAACAAAAACTTTCAAACCTTTCAGCATATTCAAAGGTTTCTATCGATGATGAACCTGAAGTTAGAAACAATGAAGAGGCTCTCAAAAAAGCAAAAGATATTTCAGAACTCACAAAAGAGTTTGAAGAAGAAGGCATTGTTGTTAAACAACACTACAAAAACTCAACAGCTAGAAACTTTGACAGGTCTTACCTTCTCACCAATAAAATCAATCTTGTGAAGAGTATGATTTTATTCTTTGGTTATATTTTCTTGCTTTCAGGCATCTACATTGTGCTCAACAACACATCATTTAGTGAATCTTATGGATTCTCAATCAAATATTTCTTATACGGATTCATTCCTTTTGCAGTTATAATGCTTTGCAGAGTTGCAATGTTCCTTATAAATCCATATAAAAAATCCCCTGCAAGATACGCCTCAAGAATTATGATGTTTATTTCAATAATAATCACCATTCAATTACTTTTAATCACATACTGCGTTAACTTGCAACTTGGATTCTACAGTTTCTCACAACTTGGCTACAATCACTTATACTGGATAATTCCAACAATTATCTCATTTGCGCCAATCGCTGACAACCTTATTTATATGGCTTTGTATAACTCAAAGAATTTCCACGTATAAAAAAAGTAGGAAGACATCTTCCTACTTTTTCTTTTGTTTATATATTTGCATTTTTCGCAATCTCACCCGTTGCAAGTGCATCACAACGATTGTTGTATTCATTGTCTGCGTGACCTTTAACCTTGATAAATGTAACATTATGCACACCAAGAAGTTTGTCTAATTCTTGCCAAAGTTCAATGTTTTTCACAGGTTTTTTGTCTGAGCCCCTCCAGCCATTTGTTTTCCAGTTTTCAAGCCAGCCCTGATTTAGAGCATTAACAACATAGGCAGAGTCTGAATAAAGTTCAACATTGCAAGGCTTTTTTAGTTTTGTTAGTGCAACAATAACAGCGGTTAACTCCATTTTGTTGTTGGTCGTTTCAGGGTCAAAACCTGAAAACTCCTTCTTTTTTCCATCGCACATCAAAATTGCGCCCCAACCTCCAGCACCTGGATTTCCTGAGCACGCCCCGTCTGTATAAATCGTTACATTAAAAGTTTTTTCTTCCATAATAACTCCACATACATCTTAACACCAAAATATGCTCTTTACCAAACAAATTGCTACAAAAACATTGACAAAATTTTAAACTCTATGCTATAATCTTACTCGTATATAGGGGTGTAGTTCATCGGTAGAATAAGAGTCTCCAAAACTCCTGAGGAGGGTTCGATTCCTTCCACCCCTGCCAATTACACCTTTAAGGTGTTTTTTTATTACAAAATTTCTTTTGAGGAGTGACCCTATGGAAAAGATTAAGCACGGCGACGAAAATGGAATGTGTATTCTTGACGAAACATTAAAATGTGATGATTGTGGCGAATGTGACAGATGTGACATTGACCCTAACAAAATTTGTGACAACTGCGGTGCTTGTCTTGACGCATACAACACAAACGAAAAGGGTTTTGTTGAAATTCCTATCGACAAAATTGATGTTTCTGGCGGAGACCCAACACTTGAAGATTTCTATGAATCACTTGGTCTTAATGATGAAGACGATGACGAAGAATAAAAAGAGTTAGCAAATGCTAACTCTTTTATTTTATTTCTAAACTTAAACCTGAACCCACTTCCAAAACATTGAGTCCCCTGTTTTTCATTTCACATTTAACATCAAGTGTTGTGCAGTGACAAGGATATAATTTTTCAATATTTTCATTTTTCAAAAAGTCTATTGCCCTTTGAACGCTATCATCAAGTTTCCTTAAATGGAAACCACCAATAACAAGTTTGATTTCTTTGTTAAAAATCTTTTTTGCATAGCTTAATATATTACAAATTCCGCTATGCGAACAGCCCGTTATAACATATAACCCTTCTTCGCCGTTAAAGACGAGCGCTGTGTCGTCTTTAAGTTCGTCGATTTCGATTTTATCGTTCTTTTTAACCTTTAAGTTTGGATTTGTTTTTTCAAACTCAGTCACTCTTGGAATCTCACCAAGATAGAAAAGATTTTTCGAAATTTCGGTGCAATTATCCACTTTTATAGCGTTAAACTTCTCTTTGATTTCATCTTCTGTGTATGGCGGATTTGCATCGGCTTTTGAGCCGATTTTATACTCAAAACAGCCCTCAACATAATATAGTTCTGGCTTGTGGTTTATGTAAACCAAACCGTTTGAGTGGTCGTCGTGACCGTGCGACAACGCAACCTTGTTAACTTTTGTAAGGTCAATTCCAAGTTTTTCCGCATTCTTTAAAAACACATTTGAATAGCCTGTGTCAAACAAGATTTTGTCGTCTTCATTTTCAATATAAACCGAAAATGCAGGCTCGCCAAGCAAATATTTATTAATATATGTGTTATTGTCACATAAAACAGTAAGTTTCATATCTTTCCCCTAAATGAAAACACCGAACTAGTCGGTGTTTTTCTTATTTTTCTAATAAATCAAACTCTGCAAACACCTTTGCAATGATATCAGCAGCTTCTTCAAGTTGCTCGTTTGTGTGAGTTGTTGTATAGGTTGTTCTAACCAAACATTGTCCTGGAGGTGTTGCTGGTGGCAATACTGGGTTTGCATAAACACCTTCTTCAAATAATCTCTTGCAAACAAGAAGAGTTTTTTCTTGTTCATAAGTAAAGAGTGCGATGATTGGGGCTTTGCTATCTGCAAACTTAACTCCACGTTCTCTCAAACATTTTCTCATATATTCAGCAACTTCAGTAAGGTGCGCAACTCTTTCTGGTTCTTCTTTTAAAATGTGAAGAGCCTCAAGTGTTGCAGCAAGACAACCTGGAGTGATTGACGCAGAGAAAATAAATGGTCTTGAGTTGTGACGAATATATTCAGCAACTTCGTGTGAACAACCACAATATCCACCCATTGAAGCGAGTGATTTTGAGAATGTTCCATAAATAAGGTCAACTTCATCAACAAGCCCAAAGTGTTCAGCAGTTCCTGCACCAGTCTTTCCTAAAACACCAAATGAGTGAGCGTCGTCAACCATAAGTCTTGCGCCATATTTTTTCTTGATTTCAACAAGTCTTGGAAGGTCGCAAATATCACCAGTCATTGAGAAGATACCGTCAGTAACAATCAAAATTCCTGCATCTTTTGGAACTTCTTGAATCTTTCTTTCAAGTTCATCATAGTCTAAGTGGTTGAAACGAACCATTGTTGCATAAGAAAGTCTGCAACCATCATAAATTGATGCGTGGTTTTCTTTATCACAGAAAATATAGTCTTTTCTGCCAGCGATTGCTGAAATAACACCAAGGTTTGTTTGGAAACCTGTGCTCATTGTAACGCAGTCTTCTTTGCCCAAGAACTCTGCAAGTTCCTTTTCAAGTTGAATGTGAAGAGTTGTTGTTCCGTTCAAGAATCTTGAACCTGAACAGCCTGAACCATATTTTTCAGTTGCTTCAACTGCTGCCTTGATAACTCTTGGGTGGCTGGTTAAACCTTGATAGTTGTTTGAACCAACCATAATTTTTCTTCCGCCTTCCATTTCAACAATAGTGTCTTGTTTTGACTCTAAAGTGTGGAAATATGGGTAAATTCCTGCAGCCTTAATTTCTTCTGCAAGAGTGAAATCTTTACATTTTTGAAATAAATCCATAAATAGTGCTCCTTAATAAACTTAGCATTTTAATTATATAATAATTATTTATTACAACGCAAACAAATTCGTTTTGATAAAACATATTTTTTGTATATAATTTAGTTATGGACAAAGCTGAAAATAAAACAAAATTTATTATTGATAAAGAGTTTTTCTGTTTGCCAGAAAACAGGTTTTTAAGCAAACTCAAAACAAGGAATTTTCTTTTCGAAAATCAACAAATCGAACTAAAAACTCCTTGCTTGTTTGTGTGCTTTAATATTTCTAAATTTGACAAGTTTTTAATCAGCCAAACAATCGTTAGCAAGTTTGTGTTTTTAAACGACGAAACCAGAATTTCATTGTTTAACGGCTCGCTTTCAAAAACAAAATATTCAAAACTTTTAAATTCTATCCAAGAACTTTTCGAAAATGGATATTCAGTTGTTTTGATAAATGGTCAGTTCCCATCAATTTTTGGAAATAATCAAAAATTCACTGAGTCAACCGTTCAGTTTTTGTTTGACACAAACCTCGACATAAGGTTCTTGACTTTCCCTGGCGAATACTTCGCTGACCCTGTTTGGTCATCAAACATAAGAAGATGCAAAACATTTTCAGTTCAACAACTGACCGTTTCTCACAGAATGATGCTTGGTTACAGCCAAAAAGAACTTTTTGACGCAATAAATGACGTTGTTCCATCAACTGCGACTATTTATTCTTATAAATATCTAACAGCGATAAGGTCAAACAGCAGAGCCACAAACCTTGAAACTATCTTGTATTGCTGTCCAAAATGCAAATCGTTCTTCACGCTTTATTCAGAGTTTTCGTGCATAAAATGTAAAAATTGTTCTGCAGCCATTGAACTTGCACCAGATGGGTCAATCTTGTTTTCAAAAGACATCAAAAACTTTGACCAAGTTGAATCATTTTTATATGACTGCTTAACCACAAAAGGCTTTGACACAAATCCATTAATAAGTTATGAAAAAATAATTGTTAAGAATTCGGTTAACGATAAACCAAAGTCTTGTCCTCAATCAAAAGTTGAAATTTTTGCGGACAAGTTTGTATTTGTTAACCCTGAAAACAAAAAAGAAACAACCTATCTTTTTGACGATGTTGAAAACATTAACTTAACTTTTGACAACACCCTAGTTATTTCACTTCCTAAAAACAAAAACCTAATAATTCAGGGTGTAAACAAAGAGAATCTTTATATTATGAAAGACCTTCTCAAAATAAACAAAAACTAAAAAAAGAACTATCAAAAATTACTTTTGATAGTTCTTTTTTAATTTTCAGCCAGCATAACTTGTCTATTGTTATTTTCTAAATAATCATAGTTTGAAATGGCTTCATATTCCATATTTTGCGACAACGCAACACCAGATAACGAAACTTCATAAGCCACCCTTGTTTCAATATTATTTTCATCAACTTTCTTTTGATATTTTCTGCTTTGAATTCTACCTTGAACCTCAAGTTTTTCACCGATTCCAAGGTCTTTAACGAACCTAGCGTTTCTTCCCCAAGCAATGCAAGGCAAATAATCGCTCTTGTTGTATGCGCGATTAACTGCAAGCAATACATCGCAGATTTCACGACCGAATGGAGTTGTTCTATAAATTGGCTCTTTGCAGATATAACCAACAAGTGACACTTGATTAATTTCCATAATCTCACTTGGGTCAACAAGTTCCTTAACGAAAACTGTCAGCATAAGTTTGCTCTTTTCACCGTCAAGTTTATTGTAACTGCGAAACTGCCCAACAATTCCAACAGTGTCACCAAGTTTAAAATCACCAATAAGTCTTTCAGATATTGTCACCGGCAAAACATCTGTTTCATTAGAAAGTCTTTCAACCTCAACATACATTTCAAAAAATCCCTCACCCATAACTGTATGCGAATATGCAGGGAGCTTAACTATTTTTCCTTTGACTAAAACATTATTATTGTTTTCATAAGAAGTGTTATTCATAATTTATTCCTTATTGTTATTTTAGTTTTTGTAATCCGTTGTTATCTATTATGTAATTGTCATCATACGCAAGCTGAGAAATTTTAACAATGCTATAACCTTCTGTTTTTAAATAAGAAATCACTAGTGGAAGAGCCTCAAGAATATGGTCGGAGTTATTGTGACACAAAATAATAGACCCGTTTTTAACGCTCGCTTTAACACGTGAGAGAATTTCGTTTGCAGAAAGCCCTTTCCAGTCAAGTGAATCAACGTCCCACTGAATGGTTTTGAGCCCCAAGGAGCCTGCAACCGTCAAAAGAGTGTCGTTATAATCGCCAAAAGGCGCGCGGAAAAATCGAACAGGTTTGCCTGTTATATTTGTTATCATATTCATTGAAGTTTCAAGTTCTTCTTTCATCTTCGCCTGAGATAATGTGCTCATTTTTGGGTGGGTGTTTGAATGAGTCCCAATATCAAATCCAGCCTCGTCAATAGCCTTTACCTTGTCTTTGTTTTGCTCAATCCAAAACCCAACAAGAAAGAATGTGCCTTTGACGCCAGCATCTTCAAGCGTTTTAACAATTTTTAAAGTTTTATCTGAACCCCACGCAGCATCAAACGTGAGAGCAACTTTCTTTTCCCTAGTGTCTACAGAATAAATTGGCACAAGTCTCGATGCATAGCCAAAATAAATCGTGCCAGAGTTAGTTATAAAAACCACTGTAGCCATAACAATTGCAATAAGCGATAAAGATAGCATCTTGAAAAATGTCTTCATTTTTACACACAATATCTTCATACAAATTACCTCTCTATTTTAATCATCTATTCGCTCAAGGAGCAATACATAAAATTTCTAATTATGTTGATTTAAATCAATTTTTGTCGCATTTTGTCAACAAAATTATTCCCCTAAGTCTTTAAAATCTTATTAATGAAAATTAAAAAATATGACAAAAAGATAGAGCAATATTTCTCTATCTTAAGTCATTTTCTTTCTAAGCATTTCAATTACTTTTGATTCTATTCTTGAAATTTGAACTTGTGAAATATCCATAATTTCAGCAACTTCGCCCTGAGTTTTTCCACGAAAATACCTCAAAAGTATAATCTTTTTTTCACGCTCAGGAAGTTTCATAATTTCATTTTTTAGTGTAAATTTTTCAATCATCTCGTCGCTTTTGTCAAACACGGCGAGTTTGTCAATAACATTTTGACTATTTGGGTCATTTTCATCAATTTTTGCTTGAATTGATATGGTTTGCTGGCACGAATCAAGAGCAACCACAACATCGCTCACATCAACCTCAAAATGGCTTGCAAGTTCGTCAATCTTTGGTGATTCACCTGTTTCATTTTTAACCTTTTCAATATATGCCTTGAGTTTAATTGCCAAGGTTTTTATTGACCTCGAAATCTTAATTATTCCATCATCACGCAAGTGTCTTTTAATTTCACCCGAAATCATTGGAACGGCATAGGTTGAAAACTTAACACCAAGCGTTGGGTCAAAGTTCTTGATTGCTTTTAAAAACCCAACACAGCCAAGTTGATAGAGGTCGTCATATTCAACTGATTTGTTTAAATAAGACTTCACAACTGCCTTAATTAATGGGAAATTCCCCTGCACAAGTTCATCAGTTGCGTCTTTGTCGCCCGCTTTGGACATCAAAATAAGTTCATTTGTTCGCTCTGCATCTATTGGCTTATATTGTTCCATTATCCCTTAATCACCTTCTGCATATGAACAATTAAGCCGCCTTCTGGGTTTGCTTTGACTTCTAAATAATTCATAAAAGAGTCCATTAGCGTAAAACCCATTCCAGAGTGTTCCTCTTGGGCTTTGCTAGTAAAAAATGGTTGGAGCGCCATATCAATGTCTTCAATTCCTTTTCCAAAATCAGTAACCAAAATGTCAATTTTGTTGTCAATTATCTTTGTTTCAAGCAAAACCTTGCCTTGTTTTCCGTCATAGCCGTGCACAATAGAGTTTGTAACCGCTTCACTGACTGCAGTTTTTAAATCATTAACCTCCGAAAGTGTCGGCTTTAGCCCTGCAGCAAACATTGCCACCACACCTCTTGCAAAACTCACATTTTCAACCTTTGCATCAAATTCAAGTTTAAAACTATTATTTTCCATTCATTTCTCCTTTAACATACCTTTGGAATAATTTGATATATTCCCGTCATTTCAAAAATTCTATTCACATAAGAAGTTGGATTTTTTATATACAAGTTAATATCTAACTTAGCAAACTTGTTATATCTGCCTAAAAGCATTCCAATGCCCGTGCTATCCATAAACGAAACATTTGAAAAATCCAAGATTAATTTTTTTGCCTTGATGTTTTGCCTAAGCAAGTCATCAAGCGAAATTCTCACATATTCAGCCGAACACTCATCAAGTTCGCCAGAAAGTTCTGCGATAAATTCATAGCCTTCATTTTTGTATTTAATATCCATTGATATTCCTCCTCACAAAAAAATCTTAGCACTAATTCGTGTGCTAAGATTTAGAGTTTATGTATAATCATAAGATATTTTGTCAAATTGTGAATTTTTCAGCATTTAGAAGTGTTATGTGTGACAATATACCCCACACATTAAACCACTTCAACAAACATTGAAGATGTCAAGTTTATAGTAACATCAACATCTTGAAGATTTCCTGAAACCACTCTTGAAACTTTCAAAACAATCTCATCTTCTTCAAGTGAAACATCTTTTAAGATTCTTTCAAAATCATAATTCATCAAGAAATATGTTTCAGCAACATAAGTCTCGCCGCCAAAAGTGATTGACTTAATAATGTCATCATCTCTAAGCCCTGATTGATATGCCACCCCTGTTGTGTCAACATTCTTTGCAACAACATTATAGCTTACGAGCCATTCTTTGTTTCCGTTTGAATCTAAAACAACTTTTGACTTTGATGTTCCGTTTTCAGCGTTAAAACCAAGCGAATCTTCAGTAAGAACCGAAATTCTTGTGTTTGTGCTTGCTGGAGTCAAACCATCACATTGGCTGATAACCTGCTCAACGATTGAAACCGCGGTGTTTATTGGAATAACATATCCAATGTTGTCATAACTAGAACTAGCAATCTTTGAGTTTACAATACCAACAAGGTTTCCATAAAGGTCATAAAGACCGCCACCTGAATTACCTGAGTTAATAGCAGCCGAAACACGCATAAGTCTCATTGTTACCGCTTTTGTTGAATCAATGATTGATTCCATTGTGTTCTCTTCACTAACAACGCTAACAACACCGTTTGTTGTAGACAAACACAAAGCCTTAATATATGCAGCCTCCGCCTCTATAATAGTTTCATTTCCTATAGTGTCAGGAATGAGTGGGTTTCCTACAGCGATAACATCTTCTCCTCCAACAATTGTTGAACTATCACCAATGCTTGCTGGAACAAAGTAATTTGAATCAAAAAACAACTCAGCAGTTTCAGTTGAAAGATTCTTTCTTTCAATCTTTAACACTGCAATGTCATTATCGGCAGAACCACCCACAAAAGTCGCGTTTAGTCTTGAATCGGCTGTTTGATAACCATAGAGATAAATTCCATAGAAATCGTCGTTTTTGCCCGTTAAAAAGTGGGTTCCAATAATATCATCGTTGTTTGGAATGGTTATATCCTCTGCTAAGAAATACTCACAATCAACTGGATTGAATGGATTTGATGTATCTTGTGTTTCTTTTACATCTTCGTCTGCATATTTGCTAGCAAAGAAATACCTTCCAGTGTTCGCGTCATAATACAACACATAGTTGTCATCATTACAATATGTTTCAATATATGCCACGTGATAGTTTGTGATAATATATGCAGTGTCAAGTTCTCCATTGGTGTCACTATCAAACATATCATAAATTACACCAGCACCTGCAGAAAGTCCCTTTCCGTCTTTGTTATTCTCTGGATAAAGCCTATATGCTGGCTTGCTTTCTTCCCCTGGATTTCCAGATGAAACATACCCAGATGCAACATAATACATATACTCGCTGTATGTATAGCAAATATCAACTGTTGATGAATAAGCTATTTGTGTTGCGGTTTTTGCGTCATATTCTTTAACTACTGAATAGTAATAAACTAAAAAGTCTTGATAAGAATATTCTTGTTCTGTTTTATTCACTACATCAAGATAAGCTTCATAGATATCTCTCACACCAACGTTAACAAGTGCGTTCTCGCCTCTTTCGCCTTTTAAGCTTCCAAGCCACTCCGCTTCAGTTCCACTAAAGCCGTTTTCACACGCAATCTCGTATGCTGTGAGTCCATCGTCGCCGTCAATGCCGTTTTTTACATTGTTTTTAAGCGACAACACAATTGTGAACACACACATTGCAATCATCATTATAAATGCAAATATATTAACTTTTTTTGCTTCCATTATTTTCTCCTAAGATAAGCCAACAATAGTTCCGTCTTCAAAGATATCAATCTTGACAGCATTAGGAACCTTTGAAAGACCTGGCATAAGCATCATATCGCCAGCAATAACAACAATAAATCCGCTTCCGGTTTTAAGTTCAATATCACGAACATTAACCTTAAAGCCTGTTGGCGCGCCAACTCTTGCTTTGTCATCTGTAAAACTAAACTGTGTTTTTGCAATTATTATTGGCAATTTATCATATTTATATTTATTGATAAACTTAATCTTTTCTTTGGCTTCGTCTGAAAGAACAATGCCGTCACCGCCATAGATTTTCTTAACAATAGCCTCGATTTTGTTTTCAACTTTATCGTTTAATTCATAAGCATATTCAAGTTTGCTATCGCCCATATTTTCAAGCACGGCGTTAGCAAGGTCCATTGTGCCGTCAGCACCTTTTGCAAAGCACTCATTAACAACGCAATCAACGCCTCTTGATTTAAGCTCATTAATAACAAACGCAATTTCTTCATCTGTGTCACTCAAGAACTTATTAAGAGTAACGACAACATTTGTTTTATAAACATCTTTAAGGTTTGAAATGTGCTTATATAAGTTTTCCAATCCCTTTTCAATATAGCTTGTTGGGTTTTCTGTTTCATCATCTGGCATTTCACCGTGATACTTAAGACCCCTAATTGTAGCAACCAAAACCACAACACTTGGGTCAAGCCCAGCAATTCTGCACTTTACGTCCAAGAACTTTTCAGCACCAAGGTCACTTCCAAATCCAGCCTCTGTAATAACATAGTCAGCAACTGAAAGCCCAAGTTTTGTTGCCATAATAGAGTTGCAACCGTGAGCGATATTTGCAAAAGGTCCAAGGTGAACAAACGCTGGAGTGTGGTCGATTGTTTGAACAAGGTTTGGGCAAAGAATGTTTCTAAGCAACACCGCCATACTGCCTTCAGCCTTAAGGTCTCTAGCATAAACTGGTTCGCCTTTTTTGTTAAGTGCAACCATAATATTTCCAAGTCTTGTTTTAAGGTCATCAAAACTTGTTGCCAAACAGCAAATCGCCATAACTTCACTTGCTGCAGTAATGGTTAAATGGTCTTTTCTTAAAAGATTTTGTTTGTTTCCATCTTTGTCTTTGCCAGTAATATAATAACTAATGTCACGAAGAGACCTGTCATTAACGTCTAAACATCTATTGAACAAGATTTTTTCAACATCAATGTCAAGTTCGTTTCCACTAAAGATGTGATTATCAATCATCGCGCAAAGAAGATTGTTTGCTGAAGTGATAGCATCAAAGTCACCTGTAAAGTTTAAGTTGATGTCTTCCATAGGCAAAACTTGTGAATATCCGCCACCAGCAGCGCCGCCTTTAATTCCAAACACAGGTCCAAGTGATGGCTCACGAAGTGCCAAGCATACCTTTTTGTCAAGTTTAGCAAACGCATCAGCAAGACCGATTGAAACAGTAGTCTTTCCAATACCAAACTTAGTTGGGCTCATAGCAGTAACCAAAATGAGTTTGCCTTGTTTTTCTGCTCTATCCAAATACTTTTGATAGTTTTTAACCTTTGCCACGGTTTCGCCATACATCAAAAGGTCGCTTTCAGCGATGTTGAGTTTAACCGCAATTTCCTTTACCGACAAAAGTTTAGTGCTTTGTGCAATTTCAATATCTGTTAACATTTCTTATCCCTCCACCTTTAAAAATTCTTGAATTTCTTTTTCTACGAGTTCGATTGCTTTTTCAATAGGTTCATTAATGGCACAACCAGAGGCATTTTTATGCCCACCGCCGCCAAACTTTGCCGCAACAACCGAACAATCATATTCAAATTTAGAGCGGAAAGAACAGTGAATTCCGTCCTCTCTTTCTTTTAATATAACCGCAAGTTTATATCCACAATTAAGATATGTGTTTGGAAGATTGCCAATATTTTCACTTTGTGGAACACCAAACTTGTCAAAATCGTCTTTAGAAACGGTCATAATAACATACTTTAGTTCGTCATTAATCTTAGCATTTAACAGTGTGCTTGATGTGAGACGAACATTTGGAACATTGCGTTTATCAAAAAACTCTGCATAAACTCGCCTAACTTCTGCGCCTTTTTCAAGTAAGTCCGCACAAACCTCAAATGTTTTGCTGTCAGTGTTAGAATTTCTAAACAACCCCGTGTCGCCACAAATTCCAAAATAAAGCGCAGTCGCAATGCTTGGTGTTATTTTAACCTTGAGTTTATTAATAACTTCATAAATCAAAATTGCACACGCACTATAAGTTTTAACTAGTTTCTTCTTAGAAAATTCTACACCATTTGCGTGGTGGTCAAGCTTTATTGTATTAGGAAAATTCACAAAGCTTTCTTCAAACTTGCCAAACATTGTGTTTGTTGGAACGTCAACCGAAACATAAAGGTCAAAGCCCTCTAATTCATCGGTATTATATCTGTCATAATACTCCAAAAACGCGTAATTTTCGCCATTTTCAACATCGCAGAACACACTAACTTGTTTGTTCATTGTCACCAGTGCTTCATATAAAGCAAGGGTCGAACCAATGGTGTCAGGGTCTGGATTTGAATGTGAAAACAAAGCAATCTTTTTGGAACGCTTTAAAAGTTTAATAATATCTCGCATCGCCTATTTCTCCAAGTTCTATATTATCACAAACACAAGCCCTGTGTAAACAATAATTTTTTTTGATTTACATTTTTGTTCAATATAAAAACATTTGAGACAATATTGCCCCAAATGTTTAGTTATGCTTCTTTTAACGCTTTTTCAAACGCCTCAGTAAAGTCAAGTGTAATATATCCTTGTTCAAGTGAACAAAGCGGACATTCTTTCCAGCCGTCAGCCTGCTGTGCAATATGCCCGCAGTTTGAGCATTTTAACAGTCTCTTTGACTTGCACTTATAGAGTGAATTTTTCTTATAGCCATTGCAGATTATTTCCAAAATATTTGCGTGTGTCTTTTCCACCTTTGCAACAAGTTCATAACTTTCTGCAATATCTTTAAACCCTTCTTCTTTTGCAATCCTTGCAAATTCAGGATAAAGCGTATCAAACTCTTCCTGTTCAATCTTCATTTCAGCACACAAACTTTTCTCGAGTGACGGCTCAACATAAGGATAATCGGCTTTAAGGTCAACCACACACTCTCCCGACTTTTCAATAATATAATCATAAAACAACTTGGCGTGAGCCATTTCGTTTTTAGCAATCATCTTCATTGTGTCTTTGACATAAACAAGCCCCTCCATTTGCGCCTGTGTCGCCATAAACTGATATCTCGCACCCGCCTGACACTCCGCTGCAAAACTCTTTGCTAAGTTAACCTTAGTCTTACTCTCATTAAAATTCATAACTCCTCCTTGAATTTGATTATGTCCAACAAGTTTTTATTTATACAAAAAAAAGTGAGCATTAGCCCACCTTTTTAAAAAACCTATTCGCATTTTCAAACAATATTTTATTTATACTCTTTTCAGTGTATCCCAGTTTCAAAAGCCTCTTTGATAGTTCAGCAGAAAGTGCCTTATATGTGCTAATTCCCCGAGGCAAATGTCTGGTTCCATAAAAGTCAGTGCCGATAGCAAGGTTATCAATTCCAAATCTACACGCAAAATAATCAATATGACTCACAATATCGCCTATATCACACTTGTTTGTTCCGTTTATAAACATACTCACCAAACACAGCCCCACAAGCCCTCCAGAGCCAACAATCATCTTAATTTGATAATCTTTCAAGTTCCTTGATGTCTCACAAAGCCCATAAAACGCCGTATGCGAGCAAAACATTGGCTTTGTTAGATTTTTTGCAACATCGTTGAAGCTTTCTTCATTAAGATGCGCAAGGTCAACTTTAATATTGTTTTCCTCAAGAGTCTTGACCACTTTCTTGCCAAGCGATGTTATCCCGCCACACTCGTGAGCCCCGCCCGCTAACGCGTTGCTCCTATTCCAAGTCAGCCCCGCATAAACAGGCTTTAAATCAACAAGCCTCTCAAGATTGTCTTTCCCAATAAAATGCAAGTCTTCAACTCCCAGAAAGAGTTTTTCGCTTGAATTCACAAAGTCTCTGGCTGACTCAATCATAGAAAAGGACTCTCTTTCATTCAGTTCACTTGTCCAAACTGCTGAAATGATGTTTCCCGCTTGTTCTTGTTTGTCTATATAACTTTTCTTTTTGATGTCACCCACAATGCTAAGAAAATAGTCATTATGTAAATCGAAAATTTTATACATATTATAATATATTAAATATTTTAACAAAATTATACAAAAAATTAAAAATTTAGCAAAAGAAAAACCAAGGCGAACCTTGGTTTTTGATTTATGACGCGATGTCAGTAGCCCTAACTTCACGAATAATATTAACTTTAATTTGTCCAGGATATTCAAGTTCTGCCTCAATTTTTCTAGCAATTTCTTTTGCTAAGATAACCATTGATGCATCATCAACTTCTTCTGGCTTAACAGCGATACGGATTTCTCTACCTGCTTGAATAGCAAATGAAGAATCAACGCCTTTGAAACTATTTGCAATAGCCTCAAGTTTTTCAAGTCTCTTTACATAAGCATCAAGTGATTCACGTCTTGCACCTGGTCTAGATGATGAAATAGCGTCAGCAACTTGAACCAAAATAGCCTCGATTGACTTAAACTCAACACCGCCGTGGTGAGCTTCAATACAGTGAATAACCTCTGGGCTTTCTTTGAATTTTTTAGCAACGTCAACACCAATTGAAACGTGAGTTCCTTCCATTTCAAAGTCAAGAGCCTTTCCAATATCGTGGAGAAGACCTGCACGCTTTGCAAGTGCAACGTTTGCACCGAGTTCGCCAGCAAGAAGTCCTGCGATATAAGAAGTTTCTAAACTATGTTTCATAACGTTTTGACCATAGCTTGTTCTGTATTTAAGTCTTCCCAAAATTTTGATAAGTTCTGGGTGAAGATTGAATACACCTGCTTCAAAGCTAGCATTTTCACCAGCATCTTTGATTGTGTTTTCAATATCTTTCTTAACCTTTTCAACAATATCCTCAACACGTGCTGGGTGAATTCTTCCATCAGTGATGAGTTTTTCAAGAGTAAGTCTTGCAACTTCTCTTCTAATTGGATCAAATGAAGAAAGGATAACAGCGTCTGGAGTATCGTCAACAATAAGGTCAACACCAGTTGCATTTTCAATGGCGCGGATATTTCTACCTTCACGACCAATGATTCTACCTTTAATTTCATCGCTTGGAAGTGTAACTGTTGTAACTGTAACATCTGCAGTTTGGTCAGTTGCACATTTTTGAATAGCAAGTGTCACGATGTCACGAGCTTTCTTTTCGCCTTCTTCACGTGCTTGGTTTTCAATGTCACGCACAATGTTTCCAGCATCTTTTCTAGCCTCATCAATGATGCCATCAACAACTTGTTTCTTTGCTTCTTCACGAGTGAGTCCAGCAACTTTTTCAAGTTCTTTTTGGATACCTTCTTTTTCTTTCAAGATTTCTTGTTTTGCATCTTCAAGTTCTTGTTTTTTTGTTTCCAAATTTTGTTTTGCATCGTCAATAGATTGCATTTTTTGGTCGAGTATATCGTTTTTTCTATCGATATTTTCTTCTTTTTCTAAGATACGAGCTTCCATTTTTTGGATTTCGTTTCTTCTTTCTCTGCATTCATTTTCAGAATCAGTTTTGATTTTTAAAGCTTCTTCCTTGGCCTCTAAAACAGCTTCTTTTTTAATAGTAGATGCTTTTTCTTCAGCATCTTTAATCGCTTTTTCGGCAATATGCTTGGCATTACCCAATTTCTTTTCAAGCATCTTTCCAGTAATAAAGTAAGATGCAACGCCACCTACAGCCAAGGAAACAACTGCTACAATAGCATAAATCATTTAATGTTTCCCCCTAAAAAAATATATATGTATAAACACAAAAGCAATGATAAACCATTACTTTCCAATTTACCATACATTAATATTATCATAGTGAAAAAGTTAAGTCAATTAATATAAAACATTCGCTATTATTTTAGACATAAAAAAACTCAAAACTTGTCGTTTTGAGTTTTAGTTTTTAAGCCTCTTCAGTTGTTTCAGTTTCAGCAGATGGAATTAAAAGAGCCTTGAGTTTAGCAGAAACCTCTTCGCAAAGTTCAACATTTTCAACCAAGAGTTTTCTAACATTTTCTCTGCCTTGACCAATCTTTTCACCATTATAGCTGAACCAAGCACCACTCTTTTGAATGATGTCGTGTTCAACAGCAAGGTCCAAGATACAAGATTCATTTGAAATACCCATACCGAAAATCATATCAAATTCAGCAACTTTGAATGGAGGTGCACACTTGTTTTTAACAACCTTAACTTTTGTTCTTGCACCAACAGCAGTGTCGCCGTCTTTAATAATTTCACCTTTTCTAACATCAAGACGAACTGATGTATAGAACTTAAGAGCAACACCACCCGCAGTTGTTTCAGGGTTACCAAACATAACACCAATCTTTTGTCTTATTTGGTTAATGAAAATAACACAAGTTTTGGTTTTGTTTGTGATAGCAGTAAGTTTTCTTAATGCTTGTGACATAAGTCTTGCTTGAAGACCCATATGGCTCTCACCCATTTCGCCGTCAATTTCAGCCTTTGGAGTGAGCGCAGCAACAGAGTCAACAACAACAACGTCAAGTGAACCTGAACGAACCAAGTTCTCCAAAATTTCAAGAGCTTGTTCACCATCGTCTGGTTGTGAAACATACAAGTTTTTAATGTCAACACCAAGTCTTGCAGCATAGGTTGGGTCTAATGCGTGCTCTGCATCAATAAATGCTGCAGTTCCACCCATTTTTTGTGCTTGAGCAATAATGTGAAGTGAAACTGTTGTTTTACCTGAACTTTCAGGTCCATAGATTTCAACAATTCTGCCACGTGGCACACCACCAACACCAAGAGCAAAGTCAAGTGCCATACAACCAGTTGGAATAACTTCAATATTTTGTGCTTGATAGTCACCAAGACGCATAATAGCGCCCTTTCCAAAAGATTTCTCTATTTGAGCGATTGCTTGTTCAAGATTTTTTTCTTTATCATTAATAGCCATAATTTTCTCCTTTATTCGTCGTCCTCTTCAACAGGCGATTCCTCTACAACTTTTTGTGATTCAGTAAGTCCCTTAACAGCCTTAACTGAATAGTTTACGCAAGACATAACTGAAAGCGCAACACCAACAATCATAAGTGCAAGACCAGCATATTTAACATACTCAATGCCTTCGCAGGTGCAAACAACAGAAAGTCCAACATAAAGCATCAAAACCATAGATGCAACATCTAAGAATAATGATTTAATTTTTCCATAAATATCTGCAGCAATAACAAAGTTTTTGTTTGCAGCAACCATTCTAATACCACTGATTAAAATGTCTCTCAACACAACAATCAAAAGCATTAAAACAGCAAGCCATTTCCAAACAATGCCTTCAAACAACACCAAAATCATAGCGGTAGTTGTTATAAACTTATCAGCGATTTGGTCCATAAACTTTCCAAAATCTGTGATAAGGTTATATTTTCTAGCAATCTTTCCGTCCAAAAGGTCGGTAAAGCAAGCCAAGATATAAATGCCAAGAGCAACAAACTTGCCCACGCCATTTGGAATTGGCAATAAGAATAATAGAACCATAATAGGTGTGCAGAAAATTCTTACCATTGTAAGAGCATTAGGAACATTCATTTTAAATTTCATCTTCAACCTCTCCTTGCAAGTCATAACCTTTAACTTTGGTTATTCTCACCTTATAAAATTTTCCAATATCAATTGGTTTTTTAGATTTAAAGAACACGAGTGTGTCAGCCTCTGGGGTTTGATACTCGCATCTTCCAAAGAATAGTTGTTTGTCATAGTCAATGCCTTCATAACAAACTTCAATAGTCTTTCCAACGAAAGACTTATTAACTTCTGCAGCAATCTTCTTTTGGATTTTAATAAGTTTCAAAAGACGTCTTGTTTTAATATCTTCATCAACTTGACCTGGAAGTTCCGCAGCAGGTGTTCCTGGCTCTTTTGAATAAGCAAAGAATCCAACGTGCATAAGTTTAAACTTTTGAACAAACTCGCAAAGTTCTACAAAGTCTTCTTCGGTTTCACCTGGGAAACCAGTCATAAGCGTTGTTCTAACCGCAATGAACTTGTCTGCCTTTTTAATCTTTGTTAAAAGTGTCTCAATGTCCTTGTGTGAAGTTTTTCTGTTCATTCTCTTCAAAACATTGTCAGCAATGTGTTGAAGTGGAATATCAATATATTTGCACACCTTTGGGTTATTGATGATTTCATCTAAAAGTTCATCAGTAAGTTTTTCTGGATAGCAATACAATAATCTAATCCACTTGAGATGCTTGATTGTTGAAAGTTTGCGAATGAGTTTAACAAGTTCACTCTTGCCAGTCTTGTCTTCACCATATCTAGAAATGTCTTGTGCAACCAAGATAAGTTCTGAAGCACCGTGTTCAACGAGACTGACAGCCTCTTCATAAAGGTTGTCAATTTCCATTGACCTGAACCTTCCACGAATGTAAGG
>SVHI01000015.1 GCA_015055905.1 Clostridiales bacterium
AGACGAGATTAAGGTTGATACTTACAGGGCTGGCGGCGCTGGCGGTCAGCACATCAATAAAACAGAGTCAGCTGTTAGAATCACACACATTCCAACGGGCATAATTGTGGCTTGTCAAAATGAAAGAAGCCAAACCCAAAACAGAGAATTAGCAATGAAGATGCTCTATGCAAAACTTGCAGAAAGAGCAGAACAAAAGAAAGAAGAGGAACGCCTCAAACAACTTGGTCTTCAAAGAAAGATTGAGTGGGGCAGCCAAATTCGTTCATATGTGCTTTGCCCATACACAATGGTCAAGGACCACAGAACCGAATATGAAGAGGGCGATGCTGACAGCGTTCTTGACGGAAATATCAAACAATTTATCATTGAAAAACTCAAATTTGATAAAGGCACAAACGGAGAAAAATAATATGAAGGTTTACAGATTCAAATGCAAAGATTGTGGCGCAACAAGATATGAAAAAGTTGACGAAAACACTTATATGTGCCAGTATTGCGGATATATCGAAGAAGTTCATAGACAAGAACCAGAAGAAGAGGAAAAACCACAGGAAGAAAAATTCCCTGATTATGAGGTTGAGTTTGTTCCAGAATTCAGGGCAGATAATCGAAAAGCAACCAGGCTTGGCGTGCTTTTATTAGTAGCAATTTTTGCGGGAACTTTTGGTGTGCATAGATTTATGCAAGGAAAAATCCTTTCAGGATTGTTGTATATCTTCACATTTGGGCTTTTCGGCATTGGTGTGTTTTTTGATATTGTTGGGCTTATCATTAAACTTGCTCACGAATCAAGAGATAAAGAATATGTTTCTTATCGAAAAGTGATAAAGGAGCGTGATGATAATGACTAAAAAAGATGTTTTGATTTTGGGTATTGAGTCAAGCTGTGATGAAACATCAATCGCTGTTGTGAAAAATGGCAGAGAAGTTTTGTCAATGGTCACAAATACTCAAATTGATATTCATAAACTTTATGGTGGGGTTGTTCCTGAAATTGCGTCAAGAAATCACGTTATGAATATTGACACCGTTTATAATGAAGCACTTGAACAAGCAGGTGTTACCATTGATGATATTGATGCAATCGCGGTGACCTATGGCGCTGGACTTTTGGGTTCACTTATTGTTGGAGTTAACTTTGCAAAGGGTCTTGCTTATACAACAGGAAAGCCTCTTGTTGCGGTTAATCATATTGAAGGTCATATTGCGGCAAACTATATTGCGCATATCGACCTTAAGCCACCTTTTGCATGCTTGATTGTTTCAGGTGGACACACTGCACTTGTTGAAATGAAGAGTTACACTAATAGGAAATTGATTGGAACAACAACCGATGATGCAATCGGCGAAGCGTTTGACAAGGTTGCTAGAGAATGTGGTCTTGAATATCCAGGTGGTCCAAATGTTCAAAAACAAGCCAAACTTGGAGTTGCTGACATCAAATTCACTAATATGTGGAAAGAGAAAATTACAGACTTCAACTTCTCTTATTCAGGTCTCAAAACCGCGGTTATCAATTATATTCATAATGAAAAACAACGCGGAAATGAAATCGATGTGCCAAGAATTTGCGCATCATTCCAAGATGAGGCGGTTGAACAAATTGTTAAAAAATCAATGTTTGCATTGCAAAAGTTTGGATATGACAAAATTGTTCTTGCTGGCGGTGTTTCTGCAAATGCAAGGCTTAGAGAAATGATGGATGAAGAGGCAAAAAAGATTGGTGCTAGCGTGTTCTATCCACCAATCAAACTTTGCACAGACAATGCTGCAATGATTGCCTCAGCGGGCTATTACAACTATATTGAAAACAAGAGTATTGCTGACCCAAAAACTTTGGTTCCAACCAGCAATATTGCTTTGTAAAGGAGAGGGAATATGAGAAAAATTTTAATTATTGGTGCAGGTCCTGCAGGAATTTTCACAGCACTTGAACTATTAAAACTTGGTTCAAATGATGACATCACAATCATTGAGCAAGGCAGACTCATTGAAAACAGAGTTTGTCCAAAATCAAAAACAAAAGAGTGTATCCACTGCAAACCTTATTGCAATATCACTTCTGGATTTAGTGGTGCGGGTGCATTTTCTGACGGAAAACTCTCGCTTAACCGTGAAGTTGGTGGTGACTTCCCATCACTTGTTGGTGAAGAACTTGCGCAAGAAATTATTGATTATACTGACAAAATTTATCTTGAGTTTGGTGCAGACACTCACGTTGAAGGTGCTGAGCAAACTGATGAAATTAGAGAGATTAGAAAAAGTGCAACAATCGCAGGTCTCAAACTCGTTGATTGTCCAATTCGTCACCTTGGAACAGAAAAAGCACACCAACTTTATTATGACATTGAAAAGTATTTGATTGACCACGGCGTAAAGGTTTTGGCAAATCAAAACTGCTCAGACATCATTATTGAAGATGAGGTTTGCAAAGGCGCGGTTGTTAACGGCGAAAGAGTTGACGCTGATGTCGTTGTTGTTGCAACTGGAAGAAAGGGTGCTGACTGGCTTGACGATATGTGTCGTTTGAGAGGTATTGGCAGAGAGGCTGGCATTGTTGATATTGGTGTTCGTGTTGAAGTTAGAAACGAAGTTATGGAAAAGGTTAACAGAGCACTTTATGAATCAAAACTCATTGGCTATCCAAAGCCATTTGGAAACAAGGTTAGAACGTTCTGTCAAAACCCAGGCGGATTTGTTGCCCAAGAGAATTATGACAATGACCTTGCGGTTGTAAATGGTCATAGTTACAAAGAAATGAAGTCTGACAACACAAACCTTGCAATTCTTTGTTCACACCACTTCACATACCCATTTGATGACCCTATCACTTATGCTCAAAAGGTTGGTGAACTTGTTAATATGCTCGGCAGCGGAAAGATTTTGGTTCAAAGACTTGGCGATATAAAAGCAGGAAAGAGAACTTGGCAAAAAGAACTTTCTCAAACTAATTTGAAACCAACTCTTGTTGATGCAGTTGCTGGTGACATTACCGCAGCAATTCCTTATAGAACCTTAACAAACATTTTGAATTTCATTGAGCAAATGGACAAAGTTGTTCCTGGTTTTGCCAGCGACGAAACTCTTCTTTATGCTCCAGAAATTAAGTTCTACAGCAACCGTATTAAAATGGATAAGAACCTTAATACTAACATATCTAACTTATATTGTCTTGGCGACGCTAGTGGTTGGACTCGTGGTCTTATGATGGCAAGTTCAATGGGTGTTTATATGGCAAGACAACTTATGAAACAACAATAATACTAAAAATGGTGGGCGTGGCTCACCTTTTTTAGTAAAAGATAAAATAAAAACATTGACAAAATTAAACTTTACGGTTAAAATATGTTACAGTTTAATACCATAGTTAAATTTGACATTTGGGAGAAAATGTTGAATTTTTCTATTGACAGCGAAGACTTGGTGTGATATTATGTTATGGCACCGAGTTTTTGACGAGGTGTTAATTTTTTGAGGAGAAAAATTATGAGAAATAGAATTACTTTAGAATGCACAGAATGTAAGAATCGTAACTATGACAGTTATAAAAACAAGAAAAACGATCCTGACAGATTAAGTTTCACAAAGTATTGCCCAACTTGCAAAAAGCATACTGTTCACAAAGAATCTAAATAAGAGTAGGAGAATTTTATGGCTAACAAAAAAACAAAGCCTACAAAAGAGACTGTTAAAGCTGAAAAATCTGATGAAGTTTTAACAGAGGTTTCATTGAAGAAAAACAAAAAAGCTGCTAAGGCTGAAGAAACTAAGAAAGTTGACCAAAAGAAAGCAAAGAAAACAAAGAAAGTTGAAAAGGTTAAAAGAAACCGTGGCAAAGAAGTAGTTTCTGAGCTTAAAAAAGTAAATTGGCCATCATTTAAGAAAGCTTGCAAACAAACAGGCACTGTGCTTGCTGTTGTAAGTGTTTTTATGCTTGCAGTTCTTGGTATTGATTCACTTGTGGCTTGGATTTTGAGCCTTATCACAAAAATTTAATTTGTGCGAGTGTAGTCTCGCAAAAGGAAATGATTATGATTGATTCATCTAAATTAGACGAGCCAAGATGGTATGTCCTTCATACTTTCACAGGCTATGAACAAATGGCTGTTGACAACCTCAATAAATGTATTGTGAAAAACAACCTTCAAGAATATATCTTGGAAGTTAAAGTTCCAATGGAAACAGTTATTGAAGAAGACAAAAACGGCAAGAAAAAGGCAGTAGAAAGAAAACTATTTCCTTGCTATATATTGATTAAGATGAGATACACAGACAGCTTGTGGCACACAATCGTTAACTCACGTGGCGTTACAGGTTTCGTAGGTCCTCAAGGTAGACCTCTTCCACTCACTGAAGAAGAAGTTAGAAAAATGCGTCTTGAGCCAACTGTTGTTGACATCAAAGTTGAAGCAGGCAACAAAGTTAAACTTTCTGGCGGAGCACTTGATGGCTTTGTGGGAACAGTTTTATCTGTTGAAGCTGATGCTCAAAAATGTAAGGTTGAAGTTGAAATGTTTGGTCGTCCAACACCTGTTGACGTTGACCTTGCTCAAATCGAAATCATCGATTAATTTGTTATAATCGGATAGCCGTCCGTTTATATATATGTGGGAGAGATAAATTTTTCTATGTCTCTGTTAGACCACGTTATTCGCGAAAGTTATGCGAATAGAGGAGAAAATTATGGCAGCAAAGAAAAAAATTAAAGCAGTCGTAAAAATCCAAATCCCAGCTGCAAAAGCAACTGCAGGTCCTCCAATCGGTTCAAGCCTTGGACCTCACGGAATTAACATTGGTCAATTTGTTAAGGATTTTAACGCAAAAACTGCAGGACAAGAGGGCTTAGTTATCCCTGTTGTTATGACAATTTATGAAGATAGAAGTTTTGACTTCATCACCAAAACTCCACCAGCAGCAGTTCTTATTATGAAAGAACTTGGAATTGACAAAGCTAGTGGCGTTCCAAACAAAGACAAAGTCGGCAAACTTACACTTGCTCAAGTTGAAAAGATTGCTAAAATCAAATTACCTGATTTGAATGCAGCATCACTCGAAGCAGCTATGAGTATGGTTAAGGGAACAGCTCGTTCAATGGGCGTTACAGTAGAAGAATAAGGAGGGCTAAGTTCATATGAAAAAAGGTAAGAATTATGAAAATGCAGCTAAGAAAATCGAAGCTGGCAAACTTTATGAAGTTAATGATGCTTTAGCTCTTGCAATCGAAACTGCTACTGCTAAATTTGACGAAACAATCGAAGTTCACGTTCGTTTGGGTGTTGACCCACGTTCAGCTGACCAACAAGTTCGTGGTTCAGTTGTTCTTCCAAACGGAACTGGTAAAACAAAGAAAGTTCTTGTTATCGCTAAAGGTGACAAGGCTGAAGAAGCTAAGGCTGCAGGTGCTGACCTTGTAGGTGCTGAAGAATTCGTTGATAAAATTATG
The DNA here is from genome assembly GCA_015055905.1 of Clostridiales bacterium. Classification (GTDB taxonomy): domain Bacteria; phylum Bacillota; class Clostridia; order Christensenellales; family UBA1242; genus RGIG1681. The sequence continues at coordinate 5,447 of SVHI01000015.1, forward strand.
AAAGAAGGCTGGCTTGAATTCGACACTTGTATCACAACCCCAGATATGATGGGTCTTGTTGGTCGTTGTGCTCGTGTTCTTGGACCTCGTGGTCTTATGCCAAACCCAAAGAGTGGAACAGTTACTATGGACGTAGCAAAAGCTATTGCTGATGTTAAAGCAGGTAAAGTTGAATACAGAGTTGACAAATTCGGTATCGTTCACGCTGCTATCGGTAAAAAGAGCTTCGGCGTTCAAAAACTTGTTGAAAACTATGATGTATTTATTGATGCAATCGTTAAAGCAAAACCACAAGCTGCAAAAGGAACATATATTAAGTCTGTTGCATTTGCTAGCACAATGGGACCTGGCGTAAAAGCTGCTTATAGAGCAAAATAATTTTAGAAAACAAATGAAAAACATATTGAAACTTCCTTCAATATGTTTTTTTATTTTCTAATTTTTGCAAAAACTATTGCATTTTATTTTATGCGGTGCTATTATAGGCGCAACAAAAGAGGAGAAAGATATGAGAAATTGCTTACAAAAAACTCTTGATATGTTTTATATCGTGTCAGCTGAAAAATTTAGCGGACAGTGTTTTTGTGTAAGTGAAAAATCAAGTTTCTAACCTCTAGGGGAAGAAAATAGTTATAGAATTTCTAAAGGAAATATTATAAAACAGAAAAAGCACTAACACACAAAAAGATGTTAGTGCTTTTTTAATTTGGAAAAATGCCTAACTATTGTTACAATAAAAAAAGGAGAAACAGTTATGAAAGTAATCGAAGTAAACAATTTAAGAAAAGAATATGCTATTTCAAAGAGAAAAGTTAAAGAAAACGGAAAGAAATATCTATTCAAGAGAGAAAAATCTATCAAAAATGCAGTTGATGGCATTTCGTTTGATGTTGAAGAAGGCGAAACACTTGCTTTCATTGGTCCAAACGGTGCGGGAAAATCAACCACCATTAAGATGCTCACAGGCATCTTGTTTCCAACTGCAGGCGATGTCAAGGTTTTAGGAATCAATCCTAGCAAAGACAGAATAAAACTTTCTTATCAAATTGGTTCAGTATTTGGTCAAAAAGAACAACTTTGGGTTCACTTGTCAGCATACGAGAACTTTAAGTTCTTTGGCTCAATTTATGATATTAAGAAAAAAGACCTTGATGAGCGTATTGAAGAACTTTCAACTGTTTTTGATATTAAAGACTTTATGTATCAGCCAGTTAAAAGTTTGAGCTTGGGTCAAAGAATGAAATGTGAAATGGTTGCGTCACTTTTGCATAAACCAAAAATGATGTTCTTTGACGAGCCAACCATTGGTCTTGACCCTATTGCAAAGGAAACTCTTAGAAACTTAATCAAGAAAATCAACAAAGAGTTCGGCACAACAATCTTCTTCACTTCTCACGACGTTGGCGATATTGAAGAAGTCTGCAAGAGAGTTATTATCATCAATAACGGAAAGATTGTGCTTGATGATTCAATGAAGAATTTAAAATATCATTATTTAAACAAAAAAATTGTCGAAGTAAACTTGAAAAAGAATGTCAAACTTGAAGTTAAAGACGGAATCAAGGTCTTAAAATCAAAAGACACAGTTTATAAAATTGAGGTTGATATGAACAAAACCACAATGAATGAACTTATGGGCTTGTTTGATGCTGACGACATTCAAGATATCACGATATCTAGCACGCCACTTGAAGATATCATAAAAGACATCTATAGGAGAAATGATGCGTAAATATTTAAACATTTTCAAAACTAGCTTGCGTCAAGAGAGCAAAACAATCACCAATGCTCTCACTTCTGCCGTGTCATTTATTGTCATAATCTACATATTTAAACAGTTGTGGCAGTTTATTTATGGAGGACAGGGCGGCGGAACGCTTATTAATGGCTACACTTTGGAAATGATGATTTGGTATATGATTATGGCGGAAATCTTTATGTATTCTGTCAACTCGCGTGGTGTTACTAGGGCTTTTAGCAATGATATCAAGTCAGGAAAGATTGCTTATCAGTTAAATAAGCCTTACAACTATTATTTCTATCAAGTGTCTTCAACTCTTGGTGAGTGTATTTGGAAACTTGTTTTCTTGCTTCCAACCGCACTACTCATTGGCTTGCTTTTGCTTGGGCCAATCGAAAATTTCAATCTTTTATATTTGTTGCCGCTCGGGGTGAGTTTGCTTTTAGGTGTTTTACTCACTTGCACTATTTATGGTGCGGTGGGACTTCTTGCGTTCTGGATTGAAGAGTCAACACCATTCGCGTGGATAATTCAAAAATTCCAGATGTTATTTGGCTTGTTCTTCCCACCAGAATTCTTCCCAGTTTGGCTTCAACCAGTAATAAATTATAGTCCAGTTTATGCAATGATGAGTGGACCTTGCAAACTTCTCGCAAACTTCTCTTGGGACTTGTTCCAAAACGTTATAATTTCTCAAGTTATTTGGACTGCGGTGTTTGTTGGACTTGGTCTTCTTATTTACAAACTTGGCTCAAGGAAGGTGAATGTAAATGGGGGTTAAAAGTAATTTAAAATTAATTTTCAGTTATTTCAAACTGAATTTAAAGAAAGAATGGAAATATAAGTCATCATTTTTTATGCAAATTATTATGATGATTTTGAATGACGCATTCTTCATTATTCAATGGTATATCATATTTAGCCTTGTTGACAACATCGGTGGCTATGGTTTTAATGAAACAATGATGCTTTGGGCAATTTCTGCTGGAGGCTACGGAATTTCACACGCGTTCTTTGCGGGCGCTTGGAATTTGAAAGAGGTTATATATGAAGGCAGAATGGACGTGTTCTTGGCTCAGCCAAAGAATGTTTTAATAAATGTTTGCTGCTCTTCAACTCAAATTGCAGCAATCGGCGATATTGCTTATGCATATATTGTGCTTGTTTTGATAGGTGCGCCTTGGCACTGGTATTTAATAATGATTCCAGCAATGATTTTAGCAGGTCTTATTTATGTTGCGGTTTATGTTACATATATGTCACTTTGTTTCTATGTCAAAGGTGGCGACGCACTTGCCAAGTCTGTTGAAGGAACAATCAACAAGGCTGCTCAATATCCTTCAGCAATCTACAGTTTTGGAGTTAAGGCGTTGATGTTCACACTTATTCCAACATTCTTCTATTCATTTATTCCTATTCAATACTTCTTTTTAACACCTAATATTTGGTGGATACTTGGAAGTGTTGCAGTAACTGCTTTTTGGATATTCTTAGCATTTTTCACTTTTAATAGAGGGCTTAGAAAATATAATTCGGGCAGTTTGATGGGTGGAAGACTATAAACAAAAACGGGAAAATTGTTTATTTTATAAATAATTTTCCTTTTTTTGTTTTGATTTAGAAAAATTTTATATTATACTTTGAATGTATGAAGAGGCATATAGCTTTTTGTGCTGAATAAAATATATTGGAGAAATAATGAAATATCAAATTTTGGTTGATAGCGCTTCAGACCTATCAAATAACTTTTTAGACAATGAAAAAGACATTGGTTTTAAGGTTATTCCTTTAACAATACTTGCAAACGGAAAAGAATTCGTTGATAATGACGATGTTAATATTGATGAGATGCTTGAAAATATGCATCAATGCAAAACAAACTCATCAGCGTGCCCAGCACCACAAAGTTTTCTTGAAGAGTTTGACAACGCAGACTACACATTCATCGTAACAATCACAGCAAAACTTTCAGGCTGTTACAACGCCGCAGTTGTTGCTAAAAATTCTTACAAAAAACCTGAAAACATTCACGTTATCGATTCAAAAGCAACAAGCGGAACCGAAATTTTGATTGTTGAAAAACTTGTGAACCTCATTAAAGCAGGAAAAGAATTTAATGAAATCGTTGAGACGATTGAAAAGTATAGAGATGAAAGGTCACTTTTCTTCTCGCTTCAAAAGTTTGACAACCTCGTTAACACTGGCAGAATGAGCAAAATTGCAGGTCTTGTTGCAAAAACCCTTGTAATTCGTCCAATTTGTATTGCTTTAGAAGGCGAAATCAAAATGGAAAGAAAAGTTATTGGAATCAAAAATGCATTTAAAAAGATGATTCAAATGATTAAGGAAAAAGCTGGTGAATTTGCACCAACTCAAAAATTAATCATTTCTCACTGCAAAGCAATTGAAGAGGCTGAACAAATCAAAGGCGATATTGAAAAAGAATGTAATTTCAAAGAAATTGAAATTATTCCAATGAAAGCTCTTTGTTCATACTATGCTTTGGAAAAAGGAATTATTATTTGTCATTAAAGATAGCCGCTTGGCTATCTTTTATTATGAGAATTTTCGTAAAATTTGTCCATAAAATGTGATATATAATCAATTAGTTTGACAAATAATACCAAAGAGTTATAATTAATTCGATAATTTATTATCGAAAGAGGAAGATTATCATTAAAAGAGGGAGAAGTATGGAAGAAAGCACAAAAATACCATCGGCGACACTAAAGAGACTTCCAATCTATCTTAGGATACTTAAAGAGCACAAAAGTGAGGGTTATATATCCTCAACAATGATTGCCAAAGACTTAGAGATAAGCAGTATTCAGGTTAGAAAGGATTTGTCAGCCATCAGCAAGGTGAGTGGAACTTCAAAAAAAGGCTTCAAGATTAATGATTTAATAAAAAGTATTGAAGACTTTATGGGAGTTGGAAACTCGCACACTGCAGTTATTGTTGGCGCGGGAAAACTTGGTCAAGCACTCTTGCATCATTCAGGTTTTGAAAATGATATAAAAATTATTTTTGCGTTTGATAATGATGAGTCGAAGTGTGATGGACAAAAGATTTTTGATATCAGCCGACTTGAAAAACTTGTTGGTTCAACTAAGGTTGATATTGGTGTTATAACAACTCCAAAAGAAAACGCCCAAGAAGCCTGCGACAGACTTGTTGCTAGTGGCATAAAGGCTATTTGGAATTTTGCACCAACAATCTTAAAAGTTCCTGAAAATATTGCTGTGAAAAATGAAGACTTAAGTGCATCACTTCTATTACTTGCGAAACAATTAGAATTTAAGGAGGATTAAAATGGAAGGAAATTTAATTGTTGACAGTGTTGAAAAATTTGAATTAATGTTTAAAAATGTAAAAAAGGCACAAGAAGAATTCTCAAAATTCTCTCAAGAAGAAGTTGATAGAATTTTCAAAGAGGCATCTATTGCTGCAAACAACGCAAGAATTCCACTTGCAAAAATGGCTGTTGAAGAAACAGGAATGGGCGTTGTTGAAGACAAGGTTATCAAAAATCATTATGCGTCTGAATACATTTACAACAAATATAGAAACGAAAAAACTTGTGGCGTTATTGAATGTGACGAAGTTTATGGTTACAAAAAAGTTGCTGAGCCTGTTGGTGTTATTGGTGCGGTTATCCCAACAACAAACCCAACATCAACTGCAATTTTCAAAACACTTCTTGCTTTGAAAACCAGAAACGGTGTAATCATCAGCCCACACCCAAGAGCAAAGAACTCAACAATCGCTGCTGCAAAACTTGTTTTGGAGGCTGCTGTTAAGGCTGGTGCTCCAGAAGGCATTATTGGTTGGATTGATGTTCCATCACTTGAACTTACAACTCTTTTGATGCAATCAAGTGACATTATTTTGGCGACTGGTGGTCCTGGAATGGTTAAGGCTGCATACTCAAGCGGAAAACCAGCACTTGGTGTTGGTGCAGGTAACACCCCAGCAATTATTGATGATTCAGCAGATATTATCCTCGCAGTTAACTCAATCATTCACTCAAAAACATTTGATAATGGTATGATTTGTGCATCTGAACAATCAGTTATCGTTCTTGAAAGTGTTTATGACGCAGTTAAAGCAGAATTTGCAAAACGTGGTTGCTATTTCTTGAACGCAGAAGAAACAGAAAAGGTAAGAAAAACAATCATCATCAACGGCGCACTCAATGCAAAAATCGTTGGACAAAAAGCCCACACAATCGCTAGTCTTGCAGGTGTTGATGTTCCTGAAAACACTAAAATCTTGATTGGCGAAGTTGAAAGCGTTGAACTCACTGAAGAGTTTGCACACGAAAAACTTTCACCAGTTCTTGCAATGTATAAAGCAAAAACATTTGAAGAGGCTGTTGAAAAAGCAGATGTTCTTGTTAAAGACGGTGGCTTTGGTCACACATCTTCACTCTACATCAACACAATCACTGGTCAAGAAAAAATGCAAAAATTCTTTGAAGCAATGAAAACTTGCAGAGTTTTAGTTAACACACCATCTTCTCAAGGTGGTATTGGTGACCTTTATAACTTCAAACTCGCACCATCACTCACACTTGGTTGCGGAACTTGGGGTGGAAACTCTGTTTCAGAAAACGTTGGAATTAAACATTTGATTAATATCAAAACTATTGCGGAAAGGAGAGAAAATATGCTTTGGTTTAGAGCACCTGAAAAGGTTTATATTAAGAGAGGTTGCTTGCCTGTTGCTCTCGAAGAATTAAAACAGGTTATGAATAAAAAGAAAGTGTTCATTGTTACTGACACATTCCTTTATGAAAACGGTTACACAAAAACAATTACTGACAAACTTGAAGAAATGGGCATTGCTCATCAAACATTCTTTGATGTTCAACCAGACCCAACACTTGCATCTGCAAAAGAGGGTGCAGCACTTATGACAGCATTCAAACCAGACTGCATCATCGCAGTTGGTGGCGGTTCTGCAATGGACGCTGCAAAAATTATGTGGGTTCTCTACGAACACCCAGAAGTTGACTTTATGGATATGGCAATGCGCTTTATGGACATTAGAAAGAGAGTTTACACCTTCCCAAAAATGGGCGAAAAAGCATACTTTATTGCTGTTCCAACTTCTGCAGGAACAGGAAGTGAAGTTACTCCATTTGCGGTTATCACAGATGAAAAGACTGGTGTAAAATATCCACTTGCTGACTATGAACTTATGCCAAATATGGCAATCGTTGATGCAAATATGATGATGAACGCTCCAAAAGGACTCACATCTGCATCAGGTATTGACGCTGTTACACACAACTTAGAAGCACTCGCTTCAATGATGGCAACAGATTATACAGACGGTCTCGCTAAAGAATCACTTAGAAACATTTTTGAATATCTTCCAAGAGCATACGAAAACGGTGCAAACGACCCAGAGGCTCGTGAAAAAATGGCAAACGCTGCAACAATGGCTGGTATGGCTTTTGCTAACGCATTCCTTGGTGTATGCCACTCAATGGCACACAAACTCGGCGCTTTCCACCACTTGCCACACGGTGTTGCAAATGCTCTTATGATTAATGAAGTTTTGAGATTCAACGCCGCAGAGGCTCCAACAAAAATGGGAACATTCTCTCAATATGACCACCCAAATACACTCCATAAATATGCAGTTGTTGCTGACAGCCTTGGACTTGGCGGCAAAACCGATGAAGAAAAACTTGAAAACTTAATCAAGAAAATTGACGAACTCAAATCTCAAATTGGAATCAAAGCAACCATTAAAGATTATGGTGTTGATGAAAAAGATTTCTTGGATAGACTTGATGAAATGACTGAGCAAGCATTTGATGACCAATGCACAGGTGCAAACCCAAGATATCCACTTATGGCTGAAATTAAAGAGATGTATCTTAATGCATATTATGGAGGTAAAAGATAATGGAGTTTAAATTAAACAACAAAATTGCGGAAAGAAAAAACAAAGAAATTTATTATGAAGATGGCAAGACTATCAAGTTGTTCGTTCCTGGACACTTGAAGTCTAACATCTTAAACGAGGCACTCAACCAAGCACGTGTTGAAGAAAACACAGACCTCAATATGCCAAAACTTCTTGCTGTTACTCAAATTAATGGCAGATGGGCTTTGGTTTATGATTACGCTGAAGGAACTCCTCTTGACAAACTTATGGAAGAACACCCAGAAAAAGAAGATGAATATCTTGAAAAGTTTGTTAACATTCAAATGGAAGTTCTTTCTAAAAAAGTTCCTCTTTTGAATCGTATTAAAGATAAGTTTAAGAGAAAACTTACTGAAGCTGAAAATATCAATGAAAATGTTCGCTATGACCTCCTTCATAGACTTGAGGGTATGAAGAACCACGCAAAACTTTGTCACGGTGACTTCAACCCAAGCAACATTATTATTGATGAAAACGGAAATTATTCAATTATTGACTGGGCTCACGCAACCCAAGGCAACGCTTCTGCCGATGCAGCAAGAACATATCTTTTGTTCTCAATGCAAGGCAAAACAGAACTTGCTGACAAATATTTGAAACTTTTCTCACTCAAAAGTTCAATCGAAGTTAGCCACATTCAAAGATGGATTCCTATCGTGGCAGCAACCCAAATGACTAAGGGAAATGAAGAAGAACAAAATTTTCTCAAAAAGTGGGTTGATGTTGTTGATTATGAATAAAAATTATGCCAAAATATAGATAGTTTTATTTTAAAGGAGATTTGAATGGCAAATACTGAGGAAGTAAAAAAAGATAAAGTTAAGTGGTTTACAAAATCCGCTGACTTTGCACTAAAAGAACTTAATTCGTCAGCAGATGGTCTTTCTAACGCAGAAGCAGAAAAAAGGCTTAAAGAATATGGCGAAAACTCTTTGCCACAAAAGAAACCAAAACCATTTATTTTGATGCTCCTTAAAGAGTTTATCAACCCAATCGTTTTGATTTTGCTTGTAGCAATGGCATTCTCGTTTATAGTTGGCGAACTTTTAGACGGATTGGTTATTCTTGGAATTGTTATGATTGACGCAGTCATTGGTGCAATTCAAGAAAAGAGAGCAGAGAGAGTTGCGAGTTCCTTGTCGAATATGATAAAGGTTAAAGCAAGGGTTCTTAGAGACGGAACAAAAGTTGAAATTGAATCAAAGGAACTTGTTCCTGGAGACATCGTATTCTTAGAGAGTGGTGATAAAGTCAGTGCTGATATGAGAATTCTTGAATGTAGCAACTTTACCGTTGATGAAGCACTTTTGACTGGTGAAAGTATCAACGAAGTAAAATCCATTGAAGAAGTTAGCGAAGACACTCCACTAGGTGACAGAACCTGTATGGTTTTCTCAGGAAGTTCAGTTATCACTGGTAGAGCAAAGTGCGTTGTTGTTGAAACTGGTGTTCACACCGAGATTGGTAGCATTTCTACAAACCTCAATGAAGTAAAAGAACAACAATCTCCACTCAATATTAGAATTGCAAAATTCTCAAAACAAATCAGTATTGCAATCGTTGCAATCGCTGTTATCATTTTTGGAATTATGCTCATTCAAAAGAACCCATTCAAAGAGATTATGCTTGTTGTAATCGCACTTGCAGTTTCTGCAATGCCAGAAGGCTTGCCTCTTGCTGTTACAATGGCACTCACTGTTGCATCAAACAGAATGGGTAAAAACAATGTTGTTGTTAAACACTTAAACGCTGTTGAAGCACTTGGTTCTTGCACAGTTATTGCAACTGATAAAACAGGAACTCTCACACTCAATGAACAAACCGCAAAAATTGTAACTCTTCCAGATGGTCAAGAATTTGAAGTTTCAGGCAGTGGTTACAATGATAACGGAAAACTTGAATGTAAAGACAAGGCTTATGCTGAACAAGTTTCAAGACTTGCTCTTATGGGCGAACTTAACAACGAAGCCACATTCAAAAAAGAAAAAGGCAAGTTTGTTTACTTTGGCGACTCAATGGACATTGCGTTCAAAGTTCTCGCGGCAAAGGTTAAAACAAACGCAAAGAACTGCAACATCACAAAACAGATTCCTTATGAATCTGAAAACAAATATTCTGCGGTCTTCTTTGAAGAAGATGGAAAGGACTATTGCACAGTTAAGGGAAGTTTGGAAAAAGTTTTCGAATTTTCTAAAACTATGAACGTTAATGGAGTTGATGTTCCACTTAACAAAAAACAAATTGAACAACAAAATGAAGAACTTGCTAAACGTGGTTACAGAGTTATTGCTCTTGCTGCTGGCAAGGTTAACAGCAAAAAAGACTATAGCGAAAAAGACATCAAAGACCTTTCATTCATTGGTCTTGTTGGATTTATTGACCCAGTTAGACCTGAAACAAAAGGTTCAATCGCTGAATGTCACAGAGCGGGTATCAAAGTTATTATGATTACTGGTGACCACCCACTCACAGCACTTTCAATCGCAAAAGATATCAATATTGCTGAAAATGAAAACCAAGTTGCAACTGGAAAACAAGTTGAAGAAAAGTTTGCTCTTGGTGAAAAAGAATTTGATGAATTTGTTAAAGGAATTACAGTGTTCTCACGTGTTACTCCAACTGACAAACTCAATATCGTAAATTCACTCAAACGTCAAGGCGAGTTTGTTGCCGTTACTGGTGACGGCGTAAACGATAGCCCTGCAATCAAGTCTGCTCACATTGGTATTGCAATGGGTAGCGGAACCGATGTTTCAAAAGAAACAGCCGATATGATTATTATGGACGACAACTTCACATCTATTGTTGAAGGTGTCAAAGAGGGCAGATGTGCCTATGCGAATATTAGAAAGATTACTTATTTCTTGCTTTCTTGTTCGATTGCGGAAGTATTATTCTTCGTTCTCGCAATGATTTGCGGTGCTGGCACACCACTTCTTCCAATTCAACTTTTGTGGCTCAACGTAGTTACTGATGGTTTCCAAGATATGTCACTTTCTCTTGAAAAACCAGAACCAAACATTATGAGCGAAAAGCCAAGGTCAACAAAAGAATCACTCTTCACAAAATCTATGGTAACTCAATGCGCAGTTATGGGTGCAACCATTGGCCTTGTTGTATTTGGCGCTTGGATGATTTTGATTGGTATTCACGCAGACCTCGTTGTTGCTAGAACATTTGTTATGGCTCTTATGGTATTCTTGCAAAATGCTCACGCGCTTAACTGTAGAAGCGAAAAGATTTCTATGTTTAAACTTTCATATAAATCAAATCTCTTCTTCGTGTTTGCGGTTCTTGCATCTGTAGGACTCCAAATCTTGTTTATGGAAGTTTCATCACTCTCTGTTCTTCTTGAACTTGTGACTGTTGACTATGCAACACTTGCAATACTCCTTGCAATTTCACTTGTTGTTTTAGTTGTTGGCGAAACATACAAAGCAATAGTTAGGGCAAGAGAAAGAAAAGCAAACAATCAATAAAATAAAAACACTCTAGCGTTTTGCTAGGGTGTTTTTTTAGTCTACTCTTTTTGCGCTCTTGCAATCGGCGCTGTTTAAGTGTTCTTTTTGTTTTATTGATTCAATGTTATTTTTTAATTCCAATTCATAATCATCATCAATTTTTTGAGTTTCAGTGTCATTATTCATCAATGCATTTAAAAGGTTCATTTTGTGCTGATAAAAGATATCTTCAAAATGCATTGGGTGAGGTCCACCAAAGCGGTGATTGATGTTCACGAGTGGAGGGTGGGCTGTTGTTAAAACTCTGCAACCTTTGAGTTTGTTTAAGAAGATGTTTTCGATTTTATGAATAAATGGCTCACGACTTAAGTGGAAATTGTTTTCAAATGTCTTTTCTTCATTCTTTTCAAAATAAGATTTAGCCATATTCATTTTGTTTAAAATAATGTTTTCAGGTTTAAATTTTGTTAAGAGTTTTGAAACAAGTTTGTCAACAATCTCTTCTAGTTCGCTGTCACTGTGACCTTCAACAACATTAAAATAATGCTTTTCAATATCTTGATAATCTGGCAAGGTTGCAAGATGTTCAAATGTTGCCCTTGATTCGTGGGTATAAATGATTTTTACGCCCTTAGGGTTATCAAACTCATAGATGTCATACCTGCAGTCAGCAAAGTCAACAATCAAAAAGTCGGCATTTTCTTCCAAGATTTTTTCAAGCCCAAGCTTGTTGAATTCATAAAACATCATTCGTCTTGTAAAGTTTGTTCCGTCAACGCTTCTTGCATTCTCGAGTGTAATTGGAAGAGGTTTAGCAAACATAGTGAAAAGTGATTGTTGCAAAACATAGCAGCCAACCTCGTGATTGTTTGTGTAATTGAAAAGTTCTCTTGAATAACAAGAACCCAAAATGTTTACTTTCATATAAGTTTCCTTTTTAAATTTCTAATTCAGTCATAACAATAAAATGGTCTGACAAAAGTTTTATGAGGTTTGAAGAAAAAGTTCTTCCGTCTCTAATTAAAATATCATCAAAACTTTTTCCGTCAACTGTTGTGATTGTATTGATTGTTCTTTGGTATGCTTTTGGAAGAATGTCAATGAGTTCCATAAAGTTTTCTGCGTTGAAATCGCCAGTAACAACATCAGGGTTTTCAGCAATTAAAACTTCGTTAAAATATTCAAACACAGGAAGGTTTGCTTCAGGTGTTGAATTGAATCTTCTAAACGGGAAGCCGTGATGTGTGAAAACTTTGAGTTCGGTTCCGTTTGCGTCAATGTTTGAGCAAATATAACCTTTGTCAAATGTATAATATGTTTTGCCAGAACTGGTTGTCTTTGCAATTCTTGGGTTAGGGAACAAACCCTTAACCGAGTTTTTGATTGGGAACTTTGACATTATCGCAACTCCGCAGTCAGTGTTTTCAACCAAGTTGCAAGGGCTGAGTTCAAAGAAATCAAAATATCTTAATTCGGTGTTATCTGCAATTTTTTGGATATATTCCACGCTTTCAGTTGTAATGATTTCTTGAAAACAAATGACATCAATATTTTCGCTATTTATTGTATCAATAATTTGATTAAGCATACGGTTATCAAACGTTTTTGCGGCTTGTCTATCTAAATATTCGGTGTCTTCATTTCCAATATAAAATCCGCCACTAATGTTAAAACTTGCTATTTTGAGTTTCATTTGCTACCTCGTTAAAGTATTTATAATATCATTATAAACAAAGCCTTACGTCTTTTCAAATGATATGAGCAATAGATGTTTAATTTCTTGACTTTGTTGTAATTATTACTATACAATTTCAGTGTTGAAAGGGGAATGATATGAATATTTTTAAAAGAATATACTGTAGAATTTTTCAAGGAGCGTTTAGACTCGTTTTGCCATTTTTGCCATACCGAGAACCAAAGGTATTAAGCAGTTTAAACGAAATTCCAGACCTATTAAAAAATCTTGGTGTAAAATCGGCTATGCTTGTGACCGACTCTGGAATTCGTGGTTTTGGAATAACAAAACCTCTTGAAGATTTGCTTAAAAAAGAGGGATTAAATTTAACGGTTTATGACAAAACAAGACCAAACCCAACTGTTCAAAATGTTGAGGAGGCTAGGCAACAATATTTGACTGAAAAGTGTGAGGCAATCATTGCATTTGGTGGGGGTTCGGCTATGGACTGCGCAAAAGCGCTCGGTGCCAGAATTGCATATCTAAAAAAGAGTTTAAATCAACTTAAGGGCTTGCTAAAGGTTCTTCGCAAAATCCCAACTCTTATTGCAATTCCAACAACTGCAGGAACAGGCAGCGAAACAACCCTTGCTGCAGTTATCACGGATAGTGAAAAACAGCACAAATATACTCTTATGGATTTCACGCTTATTCCTCATTATGCTGTTCTTGACCCAACCGTTACTTTTACGCTTCCACCACATTTGACATCAACAACTGGTATGGACGCACTCACTCACGCTGTTGAAGCATTTATTGGAAAGTCAACAACAAGAGAAACAAGAGCAAAGGCTCTCGAGGCTACAAAACTTATTTTTGAAAACATTGAAACAGCTTACAAAGATGGCAAGAACAAAGAGGCTAGAGCAAATATGCTTAAGGCGGCATATCTTGCTGGCATTGCATTTTCAAAGTCTTATGTTGGCTATATTCACGCGGTTGCACATTCTTTAGGCGGTCAGTATAATGTGCCTCACGGGCTCGCAAATGCAGTTATTATGCCTTATGTTCTTGAAATGTATGGAAAGAAAATTTATGGCAAACTCCACAAACTTGCGGTGGCTGCAGGCGTTTCAACAAAAAATACGCCTTATAAAGAGTCTGCTGAAAAATTTATCGGGGCAATCAAAGAACTTAACAAAAATATGAATATTCCTGACAAGCTTGATGGAATAAAAAAGGAAGATATTTCTCTTATGGCGGCTCACGCTGACAAAGAGGCAAACCCACTTTATCCAGTTCCTGTTCTTATGAACAAAAACGAACTTGAAAAGATTTACTATAAAGTGGCAGATTTTAAATAAGATTAATTTTATTTTGAGGTAACTATGGATAAAAAATTCGATTTTAAAAAAATTGTTTTAGGGCTTAATATTTTTATGGTTGTTGCCCTTTGTGTTATCAACTTTTTCTATCAAAGCAACGATTTTAACTACACTCTCAAGTGTGTGGGAAGTGCGTGTTTTGTTGTTCAAGGTGCAATTAACTTTTGGTTTGCATTAAAGTCAAATACAGAAGAGAAAAAGTTTTATTTGATTATGTTTGTGGGCTTGGTGTTCTCAATGATTGGTGATGTTGTTATCAACCTCAATTTCGTTGCGGGTGCTGCAATTTTCGCAATCGCTCACATTTGGTTTGTTTTTGCATATTGTTTGCTTAAAAAATATAACCTTCAAGACGGCATTATCGGCGGAGTTATTTTCATTGGTTCTGCACTATTTATTTTATTGTTTAAGGGATTAAACTTTGAACCAGTGCTCTTAAAATGGGTTTGCTTGATTTATGCACTTATCATTTCAACAATGCTTGGAAAGGCGGTTTCAAACCTTATTCGTGAAAGAAATGTTGTAAACATTCTTTTGGCTATTGGGGCAGTGCTATTCTTCTTTTCAGACTTGATGCTCTTGCTTGATAATTTTATGGGCACACTTTCTTGGACAGGAAACGCTTGTATGGCAACATATTGGCCAGCACTTTTGATTTTGGCGTTCTCAATGTTCTTTAAAACTAAAAATAATGTTAAAAACTAAAAATAAAACCACACCAGATTTGGTGTGGTTTTTGTTTGGAGTGTCCACCAGGAGTTGAACCTGGAACACAGGCTCCGGAAACCTGCGTGATATCCGTTTCACTATGGACACGTGGTTTTAGGATAATTCCTTTTTTTAGATTTGTCAAACATAAACAAAAAAAGAAACCGAAATGGTTTCTTTTTATGATAATGTTCTAACGCTGTTCATAACGTTTGCAATTTCTTCAAGGCTATCTGAACCATACATTTTTGTCATCAAAGGTTGTTCAATCATCATTGCTCTTGCTGAAACGGCTGGACCAACGATGTCTTTAAATTGACCATTTTTGAGTGACTTTAAGTTGTTTGAAGCAAACTTGTGTTTCTTTTCTGTGTAGTATGGAAGGTCTCCAAAAAGTTCTGTTGCAAGAAGTGAATCAATAACTGCGTCTGGTGTTGTTCCTGCAACGCCACAAGAAAATTTGAAATCGTCATACATTTGAGTTGATGGTGCATCAGGTCTTGGACCAACAGTTGTGATGAAATCATTAAAAATAATTTCAAAGTCATTGCACAAAACTCTAATTGCTTTTGATTCGTCGTCTCTTACGTGTGACACATAGCCAAGACTTTTATACTTAGAGAAAAACTTAACAAGTTTCTCATCGCTAATCATATCTGTATAAAACTTGGTTGGTCTGCTTGAAGAAACAGATGTTTTGCGTGGCGCAACTGCAGGCATTGTGCCTCTAACGGCGCTAATGTCATCAAGTGAAACGCGTGAAACTGCCATAGCTTTCCTCCTTTATTTCTCAATACACATAAATTATAACATACAAAATTCGGGTTTTCAATATCTAGCGGAAAAATTTTTATGGCAAATTATACATATTTTATGCTGAAAATAAAGTGTTTGACACGATTTTTTAAGCAAGTTGCTTTCCAATGTCTTCTGCTTGGCTTTGTTTGATTACTTTAGTAAGTTCAAAAAGTGTTTTCAAATTTTCAAAACCGTTAAATGATTTTGGAACTGAACCAGGTTTGAATGCTGGGATTTGTCCAGATTCAAAAAGTTGTTTCCATTCTTTTTCGTATCCTGGGAACTTGTTGATAAAAAGTCCAGTGAGCAAAAGTGACATTGTTTGGTTTCTGGTGAGGTTTAACATTTCACTAAGCTGCGCAATTTCATAATATTTGATTGTTTTGCCAAGAGAGTTTCTGTCTCCTGCGTAGTGGTCAAAGAAATCAAACGCGAACTTAAAGTCGCTTGAAAGTGTTGCGTTGAAATCATCGCAGAAAAATTTCAAACTTTGAATTTTTCCGTTTTCACTTCTGTTTTGTTGAATTTGATGGTCTCCGTCAATTCCAAAAGGAATAAAAAATTCAAAAATTTCTTCAAGTGGCATTTGGTTTAAATATTTTGTTGAGTTTACATCAGCCTGTGCAGAGTTTTGTGCGGCAATGCTCATTTGCACAAGCTCGCCGTGTGAAATTCTTCTTGAACTAACAGGTTCTGGTTTTATAGCGGCACCATTTTGTGCGGCAACGCTCATTTGCACGAGTTCTCCGTGTGAAAGTCTTCTTACTTCTTTTTTCATAATTTCTCCTTAACTAGCCAGTATAGGTTAGCATTTTATTTTGCTGTAATCAGCACAATAATAGTATAACACGCGAAAAAATCGGCTTTCAATAAAATAAAAATAAAAATTCAAGAAAGCCTTGACAAAATATTTATAGTGTTTATAATATTTATTGTTGAAAAAATCAGTGCCGAAGACAGCAAGTGGGAATTTTCCGTAATTCTTGCCGAGGAACGTTTAGTATAAATTTGAACTTTATACCTTATGTTTCCTTGAAGCATAAGGTTTTTTTAATCTTCACACTACAAATTAAGGAGGATAGACAATGTCAGCAAATTTTGAAAACAAAAAAGTTGTTGTAAGTGAAATTGAAGGTCTTGCAAAAGACGCAAAGTCAATCGTTCTTGTTGACTATCGTGGTTTAACTGTTGCTCAAGCTACAGAACTTCGTAACAACGTTAGAACTGCTGGCGGAACATACAAAGTTTACAAAAACAGACTTATGAAGATTGCTTTTGATAACCTTGGAATTGAATTCCCAGCATCAGACTTTGAAGGAACAACTGCTGTTCTCTTCCATTCAACTGACGAAGTTGCTCCTGCTAAAATTGCACTTGATGGTTCAAAGAAATTTAATAACAATTTGAAATTAAAATCAGGATATGTAAACGGCAAATATTTCGATGTAAACGAAATCACAGCTCTTGCAAATATCCCATCAAGAGAAGTTTTGGTTGCACAACTTCTTGGTATGCTTACAAATCCTATGCGTTCACTTGCTGTTGCAGTTAGTGAAATTGCAAAGAAAAATGCATAATTTAATAAATAAAAATTTTTAAAACAAAAACCAAACCAATTTAATAAAATAAATTTTATATTAAGGAGAAATTTAAAATGGCAGATATTAAAAATATGATTGAAGAAATCAAGAAAATGACAGTCGTTGAACTTAACGACCTTGTTAAAGCTATTGAAGAAGAATTTGGAGTTTCTGCTGCTGCTATGGCAGTTGCTGCTCCAGCTGCAGGCGCTGGTGCTGCTGCAGAAGAAGAAAAGAGCGAATTCAATGTTGTTCTTACAGAAGTAGGTGCAAACAAAATCGCTGTTATCAAAGTTGTTAGAGAAATCACAGGACTTGGTCTTGCTGAATCTAAAGCTATGGTTGACGGTGCTCCAAGCACAGTTAAAGAAGGCATCGCTAAAGAAGCTGCTGAAGAAATGGTTAAGAAATTCGCAGAAGCTGGTGCTAAAGCTGAACTTAAGTAATTTTAGTAAAAACATAAAAAGTGTGAAGCAAAACCGAAGGATAATTCCTTCGGTTTTTTTGTGTTATAAATTTGACATCTACTCTCTGGAAGAATAATATATTTACTATGAATAAAAAGAATCTAGAAGAATTAATCGAATTTTCAAAAAATCAAAACAAGTTTAACGAAAGGGTAACACTTGTTGGTGCAACAAAATATCAAACCTATGAAACCATTAATCAAGCAATCGCTTTGGGACTTGAGGACATTGGCGAAAATAAAGCAGATGAGTTTAGAGATAAGTTTGCTTTCTATGCTCCTGTAAAAAAACATTTCATTGGACACCTTCAAACAAACAAAATCAAATATTTGATTGGAAAGGTTGATTTATATCACTCAATCGACTCTCTTCACTTGGCGGAAGAACTTGACAAGGCATCAAAGAAAAAAGGTATTATAAGCAACATTTTAATCCAAGTGAATATTGGCAGAGAAGAGAGCAAATCTGGCTTTGATTATGAAGAAATTATAGCCGCTTATAATGGCATTAAAAGGCTTGAAAATTTAAAAATCGAAGGGTTGATGGCAATGCTCCCAAATAGCGAAGATGAGGTATATTTGAGGGAATTAGCCCGCAAAATGCGTGAGAAATTTGATGAACTTAAAGCAGTAGACAAAAACATTAAATATTTGTCTATGGGTATGTCTCACGACTATAAGTTGTGTGTTGAAGAGGGTTCAAATATGATTCGTATTGGCTCAGGAATTTTTGGACCAAGACCTAAAAAATAACAATAAAAAAGAGTTCCAAACGGAACTCTTTTTGTTATTCTTCTTCACCTGGTTGTTTTGATTTTTTCTTAGGCGAGGTGCTTTCTGCAACTGTGAGGTTGTCGAGAGAGAACGGACTAATAAGTTCTGCTCCTCCCAAAACTCTTGCACCTTTTGCTTGAGTTTTGCCAGAGCCTTTTGCTCTTGCTTTTCCAGCCTTAGAAATTTCTCTTTCACATTCAAGATTAATTCTTTCATTTACAACTACGCCGCTTTCAGGAATACGAACCTTTTGTGGTGGAACATTATAAAGTTCTCCAACCAAGCATTTCATAAACTTAAGCCCACGAACAAGGTCTTCTGCTGACGCGGTTCTTGATGGAGCGTAGTCTGAATAAAACTTTGGTGAACCAAACTTTAGTTCTTGCTTTGCGTTTTCAATCGCAGCTGAAAGTGGTGCACCTGGATATTGTTTAAGGAACATTATAAGGTGATTTAAATACAAATTATATTCAAACAAGGTTTGTGGTTGAAGCCTTGTGTAGATTGATTTTGAATCATTGTGTGCTTGTGTTAAATATTTTTTATATTGCTCGCTGTCACTAAAGCCGCGTGCAACTTCTCTAAACGACCTTGAGTAGTCAGCATTGTCACCGTAGATGTAAGCAATTTCACTGCTGAGTGCTCGGTTTAAGTTTTTGATTGTGTGGTGCATTAAAATAATTGCACAAGCCTCATCACTAAATTTTGTTTTTGCCATAGTTTTTCTCCCTTTTCCACAAAAATTATAACATTTGTTTAAAAATTTTTCAATAGCAATAAATAAAATTGATTAAAACATTGAAAATATTATAGTTAAATCGTGTTTTGTTGTGTTATAATGAGTGTGGTGATGCTTATGAAAAAGTTTTACGACGCAGAATATATCATTAGAAAAACAAATGAATATGAAGAGTATCGAATTTATAATAGCCCAACAGAGCAAAAGCTTAGGGCAATGGTTGCTGAGGCAACAAGACTTTGCGAGATTGAAAATGAAAAGTGTAGGGCTAGAAAAGCAAAACTCGAAGCAAGAAAACTAGAAAAGCAAATGGCTTTGTCAAAATAGGTTTCTTGACTTACTTGATTAAATTTTAGAGGTGTTTTATGTTAAATTATGCATTGATTGCAGCAGAAGAAGCAAAAGCAAACAATCTTTCTTGGGCTGTGGATATCTTTACTTTTATTGGAATTGTTGTGTGCATTATTACCGCAGCGATTGCTCTTGTTTGGCTCACTTGTTTCGTGGTTAAACTTTTAATTAAAACCTTTGGCGCAAAGGTTGGCGAATCTTATGATGTTTTTGTTGAAGATATGAAGAAAAAGGCTGAAAACAAGAAAGCAAGAAACGCTAAGAAGAGAGAAGAGAAAGACGCTCAAAAGTTAGAACTATTGAATATGAAACTTGAATCTAAAGCAAGAGTTCACGAAATGAAAAAACAAAAACTTCAAGCAAAACTTGAAGCAAATGAAAATGCTCAAAAAGAAAAACTCTTTGGCATAGTTGTTGAAAAAGAAGAAGAACCAAAAGTTGAAGAAGTTCAAACAGAACAACCAGAAGAAGAACAAAAAGAAAAGAAAACTTCAAAATCTAAAAAGAAAGAAGAAAACGCATAAGCGTTTCTTTTTTTAAGAGGTCGAAATGGAAAGACAAGAAAAATGCTGGTGCAAAAGTGGTGAGCCTTATGAAACTTGCCATAAAGAATATGATGAAAAAATAGAACCGCTAAAAAAGAAAGGTTGTTTTTTGCCACCACATTCATTAATTAAAAACAAAAAACAAATTGAGGGTATCAGGGAAGCGTGCAGAATCAACACGTTAATTCTTGACAAGGTTGCAAGCGAAATCAAGGCTGGTATGACAACTGAGGATATCAACAGAATTGTTCACGAAGAGACTTTGAGACTTGGCGGCAGACCTGCGTGCTTGGGCTATGAGGGTTTCCCAAAATCGGTTTGCACATCAGTTAACAGTGTTGTCTGTCACGGAATTCCAAGCAAAAAAGTTGTTTTGAAAGAGGGTGACATTGTCAATGTTGATTGCACAACTGAAGTTAATGGTTTTTATGGCGATAGTTCAAGAATGTTCGAAATAGGTGAAGTTTCTGCGGAGGCGCATAAACTTGTTACTGTTACAAAGGAATGTTTAGATAAAGCGGTTGCTGAAATTAAACCATTCTGTCACGTGGGTGACATTGGCGGTATTGTTTCAAAGCACGCAAAGGCAAACGGGTTTTCAGTTGTAAGGGAACTTGGTGGTCACGGAGTGGGGCTTGAGATGCACGAAGACCCATTTGTTAGTCACACTGCAAAAGCTGGCACAGGTATGATTTTGGCGCCAGGAATGGTGTTTACAATCGAGCCAATGATTAATGCTGGAAAGGCGGATATTTGCATTGACGAGAGCGATGGCTGGACAATTTATACTTGGGACGATAGTCTTTCCGCGCAATGGGAATATACCCTTTTAATGACTGAAAACGGCGTGGAAATCTTGTCTAAATAAAGATATTGACACCAATTCTTATATATTGTAAAATAGAAGTAGGGAGAAAAAAATTATGGGTTTTTTTGATAGATTTAAAAAGAAAAAAGAACTTACACCAGCAGCACTTAGAGAAACTATGGCAAAACTTAAAAATGACTTAGAAACTGTTGCTGCTATTGAAGATGTGGCTCAAAGAGAAAATGCTGCAAAAGGCTTGCTTATTGAAGTTGAACAAACCAAAACAATTGTTCAAGAAACTCTCACAAAGGTTGAGGCGGATATTAAAGACCTTGAAGGTAGAGATTGGTGGGCTACACAAGAAGCCGTTAACAGCGACCTTAGAGGGCTTAGAAGAGGCAAACAGACTTTGCTGGCTGCAACAGAAGAACTTGAAAAAATGAGCAACAAGATTATTGATGTTCTTAAGGGTAAAGTTCAAACAGAGCCAGGACAAACAGAACCAGGACAAAGTGAACCAGGTGAATAATTCAAAATAAAAAAAGACAGGAAATTTTCCTGTCTTTTTTTATTGCGTTTTACACTTATTTCTTAAGCGCTTTAACAAGAACTGCAGCACCAGCAACAACTGAGCAGATAGCTGAAACAATTGCACCAATAGCAAGTTCCCATTCAATAGCTTCTAAGATAGCGCCTGCAAGGTTGTCTGCAAACACCATAAAGCTTGGCATTAAGAAGAATAATACGCCAGCAGCAATAAATGCGCCGATTGACACAAAGTCAAAGATTTTTGAACCCTTTTTGCCAAATGTGTTGAGTGCTGTTAACACAACGCCAACAAGTGCAAGAAGGTATGGAAGCAAAGCCATAAATGAGAATGAAAGTTGAGCAACTTCTTTTTCACTGTAACCGAATGCTACTTTCAAACCTGAAACGCCTTCGCCTTCAACGGTTTTTCCAAAAGCTTCAACGTCTGGTGTTTTTACTGTTGAAACGAACATCATAACAACTGCAACAACGCCAAGAACGATTGCGACAAAAGACAAAATTTTGCCTAAGTCTAAACCTTTACTTTTCTTTTTTGCCATAATTTTTTCCTCCTGTATATATTATGACAAACATTTTTGTTTTACGCAAACAAATAAAACAAATTTTAAAAATTGGTAAAATTTCAATAAAATTCAATATTGACAGGGTGGTGTGGGCGTGTTATACTTTTATTATTGAATTTATTATTTTTAGGAGAAAATTATGTTTGATTATGAAGGAATGAGCAATAAAATGCACTATGAAAGAGTTTTGGGTCTTTATAATAGCCTTTGCGAGAAGTATAAAGTTGAAAAGGCTCCAAAGGTTGCAGAGGCAGAGGCTTTACAAGGCTCTTATGCAATCAAACATTCAATGGTGAGAGATGAGTTTAAAAAACTCCTTGCAGGTTTTGTTGCACCAGAGTGGGAAAGTTTACTTCCAAAATATTTTGAAGAAAAAGAAATGGCTGACGCAAAAGAAATTATGTTTGCAAGTCTTGAAATGTTACCAGAAGATGGTTATGACCTTTTTGTGAAGAACTTTAGAACATTAAACTATCTTGATGCTGGCCGTGAAGACGACATTAGAGCGTATGTTGCAGACAGCGTTAGATATATGAGTCTTGATGAAGTAATTTGTCATTTCGACTTTTTGATGCATTCAAAATATGGAAAAACAATCATTGACGGAATTGTTGATGAGATTGAAAGAAACGAAGCTATTGCTCCTGAAATTAAGGCTTATTTTGAAGCAAGAGTAAAAGAAAGAAAGCAACAAGCAAAACTTGCTAAAAAACAAGCAAAGAAACTTGCTAAAAAAGGCGAGCCAGCACAAAGCGAAAAACAATAAGCAAAATAAAAACTCATAACCAAGTGTTATGAGTTTTTTGTTTGTTTATTTTCCAACAACAAGTTCAAATGCGTGAGCGATTTGTTCTTTTACATATTTTTTGCCTGCTTTGTTAAAGTCTCTTTGGTCAAAGTGTCCAGG
This sequence comes from Clostridiales bacterium, assembly GCA_015055905.1. Classification (GTDB taxonomy): domain Bacteria; phylum Bacillota; class Clostridia; order Christensenellales; family UBA1242; genus RGIG1681. The sequence goes on from SVHI01000015.1 coordinate 28,437, forward strand.
GTTCAAAGCGAGGTCCTCACGAACGCCTGCAGTGTGTGCTAAGCGTAGGTCTGTGTCCATATTGATTTTGCAGATTGCAGATTTGCTCATTTTAACAATATCTTCTTCGCTGATGCCTTGGCTTTTTTTGATTTCGCCGCCATATTTTTTAATAAGGTCAACCCATTTTGCTGGAACGGTTGATGAGCCGTGTGCAACGAGAGGAACTTCTGGAATTGCGTTATGAACGTTTTCGATAACGCCATATTGAATCACTGGAGTTGAAATTGATTTGTTAACACCGTGTGCTGTTCCAATAGAAATTGCAAGGCTGTCAACGCCTGTTCTTGTTACAAAATCTTTTGCTTCTTCTGGGTCAGTGAAACTTTCAGTGTCGCTGTGAATAAGGTCTTCAGTTCCCATAATTTTTCCAAGTTCTGCTTCAACAGTAACATTTCTTGCGTGAGCATATTCAACAACTTTTTTTGTTTCAGCAATGTTTTCTTCGTATGGAAGAGAACTTCCGTCAATCATAACACTTGTAAAACCTGCATCGATTGCTGCCTTGCAAGCCTCAAAGGTCTTGCCGTGGTCAAGGTGAAGAACGATGTCACTTGAGCAGTGTTTGCTAGCAACTTCAACAATTGCTCTAATATAATCATAGCCAGCATATTTTCCAGCGCCTTCGCTAACAGCAATAATAACTGGGGCGTTCTTTTCGTTTGCAACTTCTGCAACTGCTTGAACAGATTCCATATTGCAAACGTTAAATGCTGGGATAGCGTATCCTTCGTTTAGTGCTTTTTTAAACATTTCTTTAGAGTTAACTAATGCCATAAATACCTTCCTTTACATAAAAATCTAATATAATTATAAATTTTACACGAAAATTTGTAAACTAATAATTTAACATTTGCTTTATTTTCGCGATTAGAGTATTATTTATTTGTCAAAGATTAGACAAAGGAGATTATTTATGGCAAATATTAAAGTTGCAATTAACGGATTTGGAAGAATCGGTAGACTTGCATTTAGACAAATGTTCGGTGCAGAAGGATATGAAATCGTTGCTATCAACGACCTTACTAGCCCAAAAATGCTTGCACACCTTTTAAAGTATGACTCTGCTCAAAGACCATACGCACTCGCAAGCAAGGTTGAATCATCTGAAGAAGATGCAACAGAAGGCTGGATTTCAGTTGACGGACACAAGATTAGAATCTATGCAGAAAAAGATGCTGCAAACTGTCCTTGGAAAGAACTTGATGTAGACGTTGTTTTGGAATGCACAGGTTTCTATTGCTCAAAAGAAAAGTCTATGGCTCACATCAATGCAGGTGCTAAGAAAGTTATCATTTCTGCTCCAGCAGGCAAAGACCTTCCAACAATCGTTTATTCAGTTAATGAAAATACACTTAAAAATACAGATACAATCATCTCAGCTGCAAGCTGCACAACAAACTGTTTGGCACCTATGGCTAAAGCTCTCAATGATGCTTTCCCAATCCAATCAGGTATTATGACAACGGTTCACGCTTACACTGGTGACCAAATGGTTCTTGATGGTCCACACAGAAAGGGTGACCTTAGACGTGCAAGAGCTGCCGCTGTTAACATTGTTCCAAACTCAACAGGCGCTGCAAAAGCAATCGGTCTTGTTATTCCAGAACTTGATGGTAAACTTATTGGTTCTGCTCAAAGAGTTCCAGTTCCAACAGGTTCAACAACAATCCTTGTTGCTGTTGTTAAGGGTAAAGATGTTACAGTTGATGCTATCAACGCTGCAATGAAAGCACAATCTTCTGCTTCATTCGGTTACAACACAGACCCAATCGTTTCTTGTGATATCATCGGTAGCACCTATGGTTCTATCTTCGATGCAACACAAACAATGGTTGCTAAAGTTGGTGAAGATTTATATCAAGTTCAAGTTGTTGCTTGGTATGATAACGAAAACTCTTACACATCACAAATGGTTAGAACAATTAAATATTTTGCTGAATTATAAAAAGCAAAGCAACTTCGAAAAACTAGCGAAAGCTAGTTTTTTTGTTGTTATAATAATTTACATTTAATTTTCTTTATGATATTATTAATATGATTTAAAATAAGGAATTGGTGAATAATATGAGACAATGTCCAAGATGTGCATCAGAACTAACAAAAAAAGATAAAGTTTGTCCAAGATGCGGTCTTCCAACAGATAGAATGGAGTTTGCTGAAGAGTTAGAGCAGGAGGCAAAATCAACAAAGCTTAATCGTGCTCAAAAGAAAGAAAAACGCAGACTCGCCAAACTTGAAAGAAAAGAAGCAAAAAGACAAAAGAAACTTGAAAAAGAAATCAGTTCAACTGATTTTAGTCAGTTTGCATCAAAAGAGCCAAAACGCAAAAACGCACGTGGCAGAAGAAACGATAAGTTTATGGACTTCACTATTGATGAGAATGGTGAGTTTAACATCGACACCTCTGACGTTGAAATCATTGGCGACCAAACAATGAAAATCTTAGAGGAAAAGAGAGAACAAAACTATTCTGTTAAAAAGGCTCGTGGTGACTACCGCCCTGAAAGAATCAAGTGGTGGGAAATCTACAGACTTGCAGACAGGTCTTTTGCTAGAAGAAAAATCAAAAAGCAAGTAACAAAAGCCTCAAGAGTTAAACCAGACAAGGTTAGCAAATGGAAACTTTTCTTCCTTTGTTTGTTCTTTGGTTGGCTTGGTGTTCACAACTTTTATGTAAAAAACAAGAAAAAGGGTTGGACAACAATCACATTTTTCTCAATTTCTTGTCTTAGTTACATTTTCTCTGGTGTGCCATTTATCAAAGCGATTGAACTTTGGCTTATTGGTTTCACTGGATTCGTTGTAATCTTTATGTGGATTAGTGACCTTGTTAACATTTTGTTCGGTCAATTCAGTTATAGAATTCAAAGAGATAAATTCATTGCAAGTTTAAACGTTCAAACACGTGCAAAACTTGGTGAAAAATATATCGACCTCGACCTTTTGAAGAGACCTTGGTGGGTTCGTTTGAATGTGTGGTGGAAGAAAAAGAGAAATAATTATAAAGAATGGCAAAAAGAAAGACGTCAATACTTAATTGAAAAAGAAAAGAGAAAACTCGCAGCAAAAGCAGAAAAAGACCAAATTGATGCAGAAGTTGCTGAGTTTGAAGCAAAAGAAAACGCGAAATTCGAAAATGAAAAACGCGCAAAAAAGCAAGCCGAACTTGAAGAGGTTCAAGAAGTAGCAGAAGAAACTGCAGAAGAAAAAGAAGAATCTGTTAAAGAGCCAAAGGCTGAAACAAAAAAGGCTGAGCCAAAGAAAACAAGTTCAAAGAAAGCGGCAGAAAAGAAAGAAGAGGCAGCTGAAACAAAAGAGCCTGCAAAAAAGGTTACAAAGGCTTCGCTTAAAAAATCAAAATACAGCACAAGAAACAATACAAAAAAGAACGTAAAAAAGAAGTAGTATATGAAAATGGAAAAACTTAGTGAGACAAAGGGAAAGGTTGTTGTTGGAATGAGCGGAGGGGTTGACTCTTCGGTTGTTGCATACCTTCTAAAGTCTCAGGGCTACGAAGTTGTTGGTTTGCATATGAAAAACGCAAGTGAAGAGTCTGCTGAAACAGATGAAAAACTTGTGAGAGAAATTTGTGACAAACTTCAAATTGAGTGCCAAGTTGTTGAGTATACTGACGAAATGCAAAAGGTTAAAGATTATTTTGCTGAGGAATATAGTCTTGGCAGAACCCCAAACCCTTGCGTGCTCTGCAACAAACTTGTTAAGTTTAAACCATTTATTGATTACACTGAAAAAATTGGTGCAGATTATTTTGCAACAGGACACTATGCTGTCATCAATCACGATGACGGTGAACACAAACTTATTGTTGCAAAAGATATGACAAAAGACCAAACATACTTTTTAAACCAACTCTCTGTGCAGCAACTCTCAAAAGCGTTATTCCCACTTGGGGAACTTGATAAGAGTGAAGTGCGCGAGATTGCAAAAGAAATTGGTCTTCCAAATGCAGATAAAAAGGATAGCCAAGATATTTGTTTTTTGGGTTCACAAAAGTTTAAGGATTTTATGGATAAAAACTATCCAGCAAAACCAGGAAACATTGTTGATGAACTCACAGGAAATGTTGTTGGCAAACATTCGGGGCTTAACAAATACACCATTGGTCAAAGAAAAGGTCTTCGAATCGGTGGTGGACTTGGAAAGACTTTGGATGCGTGGTTTGTTACAAGGAAAGACGCCAAAACAAATTCACTCTATGTCGCTCAAGGCGGGGAAGAGGTTTTGTTTAGTGACTCGCTCTTGTGTTCAAACTTCAACTGGATAATGCGTCCAGAAAACAAAATAGGATTTAACTGTGATGCAAAGTTTAGATATCGTCAAACCCCACAAGGCGTGAAGGTTGTTTGCTTAGATGATGGCTCAGTTCAAGTGGAGTTTAATGAAAAACAAAAAGCAATCACTCCAGGACAGTTTGTGGTTTTATATAAAACCATTGGTGACAAAACCTATTGTCTTGGTGGTGGAAAGATTGATGCTGTTTTAAAAGGCGGCGAAATTTTGCATATATAATATAGATATATATAATATATATGATACAGTATATAAGTATAGAGGAGAGAAAAATGAAGCAAGTAATTTTGACTGGCATCAAGCCAACTGGCGAGTTACATATTGGCAACTACTTTGGCGCAATTAAGCCAGCGATTGAAATGAATACTAGTGATGAGTTTGATAACTATTACTTTTTGGCTGATTATCACGCACTCAACAAACTCAAAACAAAAGAAGAAATGCAAAACTACACAAAAGAGCTTGCTTGTGCTTGGCTTGCTTGTGGTCTTGACTCAAAAAGTAATGTGCATTTTTATAGACAATCTAGAATTCCAGAGACAACAGAACTCTGTTGGATTATTATGAACGTCACACCAAAAGGTTTGATGGATAGAGCCCACGCATACAAAGCGTGTGTTCAAGCAAATGAAGAAATGGGCAAAGATGCTGACGACGGCGTTAATATGGGATTGTATAACTATCCAATTTTGATGGCGGCAGACATTATGCTTTTCAATTCAAAATATGTTCCTGTTGGAGCAGACCAAAAACAACACGTTGAAATGGCTAGAGACATCGCTAAATATTTCAACAAAAAATATGGCTACTCTCTTGTTGTGCCACAAGAAAAGATTAAAGAGAGCGTTGCGACTCTTGAGGGTCTCGATGGCAGAAAGATGAGCAAGAGTTACGGAAACCAAATTCCTTTATTCTGTGAAGAAGAAAAACTCAGAAAACTTGTTATGTCTATCAAGACAGATAGTTCCCTTCCAACTGAACCAAAGAGCACAGATTGCACTGTGTTCAAATACTTCAAACTTTTTGGAACTGCAGAAGAAGTTGCAAAAATGGAAAAGAAGTTTGCTGAGGGTATTTCTTGG
>SVHI01000016.1 GCA_015055905.1 Clostridiales bacterium
GATTTTGGTTGAGATTGGTGACCCCAAGCGGATTCGAACCGCTGACTTCACCGTGAAAGGGTGATGTCTTAACCGCTTGACGATGGGGCCAAATATTATGGTAGCGGCAATAGGATTTGAACCTATGACCTGCCGGGTATGAACCGATCGCTCTAGCCAACTGAGCTATGCCGCCACGTAGTCGCTTTCGCGTTAACGTTAATAATATAATATAAAATAGATTTTTTGTCAACATTATTTTTTAAATTTATCAAATAAAATTTTTTGTTCAACAAAAAAGGATTAGTTTTTTGCTAATCCTTTTTATGATACAAATTTGATATGGTCGCCAAATTCACTTAAATCAAATTCAACGATAATGTTTTCAGCAACGCCTGTTCTTGAAACTTCAAGTTTTAGGGTGTGGGTGCTGTTTGCGAGAAGCAAGAAATCATTAACGTGGTGAAGCCTTGAAACATTTTGTTTTAGTTCGGTTGTTCCATCAGTTAAGGTGAGAGAAACAATTTTGTCGTTTACACTCAAAGTTGTTTCTGGCAAAATCTCTGCATCGATTGATGAAATATAAACAACATCTGTTTGTGACACGAGGTCATCGTTGTGTCCAGAAGATGATGAAGATTCAAACTCAAAACCGAAGTTGAATGTTTTTAATTGCTTGCAAACAGTGTTATAACAGTTAGTGATAATGTTTTCAGCAACCCCTTTTACTGCACTTGCAGGAATTGCAAAGTTAATAAGGTTTGATTCGCCACCTGTTGATGTTGATTTAAGCCCACCATTTGTGATGCCGACGAGTTCGCCTCTCGAGTTAAACAAGCCGCCACCACTGTTTCCGCCAGCGATATATGCGTCGTGACGAATGAGTCTAACCACAGGGCTTTCGCCACCAACACTCAATATTCTTTCTTCACTATCTTTGCTAATAACACCAGAAGTTATGCTGATTCCTTGACCGATTGTGTTGCCAATAGCAAAACATTTTGAACCCATAGTTGCGTCGGCTGTGTTGAATGTTGCAGGGACTGCGTTATACGCTTCAAAGACATCACAGTTGGTTACTGAAAGGATTGCTATATCATAGTGTTTTGAGCCGCCAACAAAATATGCATCAAACTCTTTTGAAGGGTCATTGCCATACATATTGAGTTTGAATGATTCATAAGGTGAAAGAGTGCCTGAGCAATAGGCTACGTGATAGTTTGTAATAACAAATGCAAGGTCGTTTTCGAAATCGATGCTATAAATTACACCTGTTCCTGATTGGCTTCCGTAGTTAGGGGTTGAGGTTTTGATTGTAACAACGCTTGCAAGGTTTTTGTTTATAAGAACGTTTTCGTTTGTTTCGGTTAGGTTTAAAACATTTTTAACAAAGTCAATATAACTTCCGTTATATTCGCCAAGTTCTTTTGCTTTTAGGTAGATGTCATAAGATGTTTCTTGTGGGGCGTCTTGGCCGTTTGTTCCATTTAAACCATTCTCACCATCTTCGCCATCTTTTCCGTCAGCACCTTTGAGGTCTGCGAGCATTGCTTCTAATGACTCATAGCCTGCTTGTTCATAGAATGGAACGTCGTTTGAGCACGCAGAGAAAAAGAATATGCAAGGCACAAACAGAATGAGAAGTATGAGTGATTTAAAAAATGAACGTTTCTTTGTTTTCATAGTTTTTCCTTTTGTGTTTATGGCTATATTATAACAATGTTTTTTTGAATAGTAAAACAAAATAAAAAGATACAAATCTACTATTTTAGTATTTGTATCTTTTGTTTATTTAATTTAAAACTGCTTTAAATCTTGCGTTTACTTTTTCGTTTCCAAGAATCTTCATAATCTCGTAGAGGTCTGGAGAGTTCTTTCTGCCAGTGAGGGCGAGACGAACAAACTCGCAAGCTTTTGCTGTGTTGCCCTTATAGGCTTCTGGGTTTGCTTTATAGAGTTTGTTGTCGGTTGCGTAGCCAAGAGATTCTGCAACTGCTTTAACATTTGCAAACCATTCCTCTTTGGTTTCTTCAATTTTATAATTCTCGCTATATTTTGAAATAAACTCAATGAAGTTTGCTTTGTCAGCCTCTTCAAGTTCGGTTGTTTTTGGTTCGTCAAACATATAGTCGAAATATTCTTTAACCATACTCCATTTATAGATATCTTTTCTTGGTTTTGGAGTTTCACGGTCAATGTTTAAAACTTGAACAGCATAGTCTTTGTTGGTTTTTAAATATTCTGCAAACCCTGCATCATATTCTTCAGCCCAAGCAAGTGTGTGGTTATAAACTTCAAGTGCTGTCATTTTTGAAACGACATTCTTTGAAACGTCACTGAGTTTAACAAGGTCAAAAATTGGAGCAACCGTTGTGATGTCATTAACACCAAACTTGAAATCTGTCCAAGGCTTGTCTGGGTTAGCGTTTCTCCAGTTTTCGAAACCTGAGTTGATGATGTTTAAAAGATACTCAAGCACACTTGTGGTTGGATAACCTTCTTCAAAATAGAAACGCATATCTGCTTCAGGGTCATAACGCTTAGAAATTTTTCTTCTATTTCCGTTGTCGCCAATCTTGCAGATGAGTGGGTTGTGACAATAGGTGATAAGGTTGAAACCGAGAGCCTCGAAAAGTTCGATGTGAGCTGGGACTGAACTGATGTATTCTTCGCCACGAACAACGATTGTTGTTCCCATTAATGTGTCGTCTACCGCGTGAGCGAAAGCGTATGGTGGGATTCCGTCAGTTTTTAAGATAATAAAGTCTTTTGCGTTTGCTTTTGCTTCGATTTCGCCTTTAATGAGGTCAAAGAATTTGATTCTTTGGGTTCCGTCATTTTTGGTTTTTAAACGAATTGCAAATGGCATACCAGCGTCGAGATTTGCTTTAACTTGTTCATAAGAAAGGTCACGACAAGGGTCATATTCTTTTTCGTCGTCTTCGGCGAATTTTTCTTCACGAAGTTTCAAAACGTCTTCCTTTCCTTCGGTCTTTTTGCAGAAACAAGGGAAGGCTTTTCCTTCTTCAACAAGTTTTTTTGCATAAACTGCATAGATGTCTGCTCTTTGGCTTTGAACATAAGGACCATAATCGCCAATGTCTTCGCCGTCAAGAGTTTGGTATTCGTCTGGTTTGATGCCAAACTTATCTAAGATGTCATAGATAACTTGAGTGGCGTCTTTCTTTTCACGCTTTGCGTCAGTGTCTTCAACTCTCAAGAAGAATGTTCCGTCAGTTACTCTTGTGAGGTTATAAGAAATGAACATTTGAAAGAAGTTTCCAATATGCATATAGCCTGTTGGGCTTGGGGCATATCTTGAAACCACTTGGTTGTCATTCAAGTTTCTCTTTTTGTATCTTTTCTCGATTTCTTCCACAGTATATTTTGTGTTAGGAAATAAGAGGTTTGCAATTTTAATACTATCCATTTATTTCTCCTTTAGTTAGGTCTAACTTCGTCTAAATATGTTGCCATAATGTCAGCAATATGCAAGAGTGTGCAGAGTGGGTATTTGTAATATGCAGAAGAGATTTGCATATCGCCACCGATAACTCTTTTATCAAAGCCACCCATATGCCAGTTGATAGCAAGGGCTTCTTCGCGTGTGAGCCTGAGATAACCATTAACCATATAAACTGACTTTTCGCCGTGGCCATAAGGAAGTTGGTCATCAACAGCATAATATGGTTTTTGAACCCATTCACCATTTTCTTTAACATTTCTCATTTCGGTCTTGTAGAAATAGCATTTGCACACATCGTGAAAGAGTGCAGAAATTGTGATTGATTCAAGATTAATATTTTCTTCACCCCACTCGTCAGTTGCGAGTTTCAAAAGTCTTTTGTAAACATTGAGTGAGTGAAAACACAAACCACCAGCTTCTGCTGAATGAAATTTTGCGCTTGCAGGACATTCAAAAAAGTCACTCGATTCAAGCCAAGCGAGAAGATTGTCAATGCCTTCGCGTTTTATATTTTCTCTTGCGATTTGCAAGAATTCTTGTTTGTTTTTTTCAATTTGTTCTAATTCCATACGCATATAATATCACAAATTTTCGGCTTTGTAAATTGCTTTAACAAAAGCGATTATAAATTGACCGCAGATTGACAGAGCCTGACGATTATAGTATAATTGTGTTAATAAAAGCAAGGGAGGAAAAACTATGAGTGTTAAGAAATTTAACGATGGTTTTTTGAAAGGCAATGGCATTGACGCTCACGAAGTTAAGGAAGATTATGGTTGCAAACCTTGGGGTCATTATGATATTTATAATGGCGACACTGTAACAATTCGTGACAAACAAGGCAACGTGAGAGTTGATACAGGAATGACTAAAGACGAGTTTGTTGAAGAATATGGAAAAACAAGAGGGAGAGGAAGATAATGAATAAATATTATTTTAGTTTATCTATTCAATTTAAAAAAGACATCAACTTGAATGTTTTGCAAGATGCGCTTCAAATTAAAGCGACAAAACTCACTCCGCTTGCAGAAAGCAAAGGCACAGAAAAAACAGCGAAGTTCAGTTATAGAACAGAGAGTCTCACAAATATTTACACAGACGAAGAGTTTGCAAAATTTGTTAGTGAGATTGAATCAAGACTAGCAGACATCAAACCGCTACTTGTTCAGTTTGAAGGCTTCTGCAATTTCTGCATCGTGTTTGAAGAACTTGAAGAGAGTCCTTGTATTAGTTTGAGCGAAGAAACAATCGCAAAACTTAACCGCATTGGTGCAAGTTTTGACATTGATTTCATTTAATAAAAAAGACCGAGATAATCGGTCTTTTTTGTTTGAATTATGGATAAAAATTGATATAATGTATCTGTAAATGCAAAAAAGGACTTGACATATATGTTTAAAATCAAGAGAATCTTTACAGACAGACAGACAGACAGACAGACAGACAGACAGACAGACAGACAGACAGACAGACAGACAGACAGACAGACAGGGATAGGTATGTCCTTTTAAATAATTTTACAACTAAATACGGTATATGAAGAACATCAAAAAAGACGGATAAGCCCGTTTATTTTTGATGTTCTTTTTATATAAAAATAAAAAACAAGGAGAAAAAGGTATGTTACAATACAAAACAACATGTATTCCAGCGACAAAATTTGGAGATGTTACAAAACACGAGTTTCGCACAGGTTTAACACTTAGCACTGGAAACAAAGCCATTGCACCAATTGGTCAGGCTATCGAAGACGAAGCAAAGGGAGGATGGACACTTCATTCAATCGAATGTTTACCTCAAACAATCGCAAGAAAGAAAAGTTTAATGGAAAAAATCTTTGGGTGGATTCCATTTGTTGGTTCTTGGTTATTCCCAACAATGAAACAAGAAGTTTATGCAGGCGTTGAGTTTTATTTATATGTTTTAGTTTTTGTTAAAGAAGATTAATAACAGGGTGTAAATTATGAAAATGCAAAATGCAAAATGCCCAAATTGTGGGGCGTGTTTAATTGTTGATATGGCAGCAAGTATGGGTCATTGTATGTATTGCGGTGGCGAAGTAATTTTTGAAGAGGCTGTTGAAAAAGTTAAGGTAGAAGGTATGGTTGGTTTTGATAGTTTGATGCTTTCCGCTCAAAATGAGATGGATTTTGGTGAAGACTATGATAAGGCTAAAAATTACTACAAACAAGCTCTTGAAATAAAACCTAATGATTATAGAGCCTCTTGGGGTATATTTTTGTGTGAAATGAAAGCTATTATTTGGCATCATAACAGAAAGGGTTTTATTAAAGTTCCTGGCGACACAAGAGAATGTGTTGAAAATGTTATAAACAAATATGGTTTAAGAGCACAAAGATTTGCACCAAGTGAAACCCAAGAATATTATGACGAAGTATTTGATTATTACTTATCACAATTATAAAAATAAATAAAAGAGGAGAAATATATGATTTGTAAATATTGTGGTCGACTGGTGACCGCAAAAAATAAATGTTTATGTTGTGGCACAAGTCAAAAAGGTTCTTCTGCAGTGAAACTGACTCCTCAACAAAAAGCCGAATATGAGGCTCTTCAAAAACAAAGAGAAGAAGAGACTCTTAAACTTGAACAAGAAAGAATTGAAAATGAAAAGAAAATGCAGCAAAAACACAAAGAACTTGTTGCAAAAATTATGTCTTTTGTGGGAATCGGTTTTAGTGTAATCGCAGTAATTTTGCTTATTATTAAAGCGATATTTATTGGAAATGTAACAGTGGCCAATTACAAAACTGTTGTAGAAGGCGGATATGAACTAGAAAAAGTTATATTTGTTTTGGCTATCGGTGCAGGTATTATATTTTTAGCAACAGCCATTGCAAAAAAGAAAGCTGGCAAAAAGATAATACTTTGGGTGCTGCTTATTGCTGTTCTTCCAATTACATTTATCGTAAATATAAGTGTTAGGTGTGAGGCCTATGGCGAAATCAATGTTGTTTCAGGACTCAAAGAAGAGTATGTTGTTGGAGAAAATATTGATTTTGGTAATGTTAAATTTGAAGTTAACTGGAGAGACCCTGAGGGAGAAACAATCAAAAAAGAAGAAATTGATTTATCTAAATATACCATAAAATATATTCAAGAATGGCCAGATGTTTGGGAGACAGGTGTGTTTTATATAAAAACAAGTGGGACAAATAATACACAATCTAATGCAGATATGGACTTTATTATTGTTCTTTATGTCGAAGATGCTGGATACGAGTATAAATTATATGGAGATTGGGATTACAAGGTTGTAAATGCTCAACCATAAAACAAAAAGACTAGTTTGATACTAGTCTTTTATTTTATTTGTAAAAAGTTGACTATTCCTTTATAGATTGAGTCGATAATTTTTTCTTGGTATTCATCGGTTTGCAAAAGTTGTTCTTCTGCCTCATTTGAAAGGAATCCACATTCAACAATAACTGATGGCGCTGCAGAGCATTTGAGCATAAAATAATCTCCAGGGCTGGTGGCTTTTATGCTTTTGTCGAGATTTTGTTTGAATTGTTCTTGAATGAATCCTGCAATGGTTTTGCTGATTTCACTTGTTTTGTCATAAAATACTTGGGCACCGCGAAGCGAATGATTTGTGTAAGAATTTTGGTGAAGACTAATTACCATATTTGGTCTTGTTTTTTCAATCAGTGCTTTTCTAAGTTCCATATCTTTTCTTTTCCACTTTTTGCCTGAGCCTTCGAGCATTGCGGCGTCGGTTGTTCTTGTCATCACAACATTGATGCCTGCCTTTTCAAGTTTGGTTTTTAAAAGCAAAGACATCTTTAAATTAAGGTCAGCTTCGTGGACTTTGGTTTTATAACCAATCGAGCCAGGGTCAGTTCCGCCGTGGCCAGCGTCAATCACAACAGTGTAGTTTCGGCTTGGAACGGTGTCGGTTTGAGAGATTTGTTCAGTCAACCCAAAACCAAAACAAGTTGGTGATGGAACCGCAAAAAACGCAAATATGATAAAAATTATACAACAAAATCGTGTTAATTTGGTTTTCATAGTGTTATTTTGTGTTAAATAAGTTGGTTTTATGTATAAATTCATTATCAAATGAAATGGTGTTTGTGATACAATCTAAACGAGGGAGGATTTTATGGAAAGAGAATTAAGAGATTGTTATAACCAGTTTAGTGAGCCAACTGGCGAGACTTATTATAAAGGTGACAAACTTCCTGAGGGAAGATATCCTATGCAGGTTATTGTTTCTATCCAAAACAGCAAAGGCGAGTTTTTGATGCAAAAGCGTGTTCCAAGAAAAGGCGGAAACTGGGGTGTTACTGGTGGTCACCCAAAATCTGGCGAGACTCCTATTCAAGGCGCAATCACTGAAGTGAAAGAAGAACTGGGGCTTGATATAACTGCTGATGAGCTCACAGTTTTTAATGAGGGGTTTGACGGACAAGTTTGCTATAAGATGTATTATTTAAATTTAGACTTTGATGTTGAAACTCTTGATATTCAAAAGGAAGAACTCACAGAAGCAAGGTGGTTTTCGGTTCAAACTCTTCAAGATATGGTTGACTCAAAAGAACTTGAGCCTAACCAAATCTCGTGCTTTGTTAAGTGCTTAAAATTCCTTGAAAATAGAGACAAATAGAGAAATTGTCGCGAGTGGTGACTATTGACGAAAACCTTAAAAAATGATATAATAAAGCCATATAAGGGAGGAAAACAATGATTAATAACACCGCAAAAGGTAACATTTTTAATACAGAAGCAAAACATATTGCATTCTCTATTAATGCTGAGGGTGCTATTGGTGGCGGATTTGATGGCTCTGTTATCGAAAAGGGTTGGCCAGAACTTTTGGACTGTGGAAAAAATCCTATTGGAACAGTGTTTTCAAAAACCATTGATGGCGTAACTTATCACGCACTTGTTACACACTCGTTAGAGGCTGGCTGGGGAACACCAGAGGAACAAAGAGAAAACACAAGACTTTGTTTTGATAACATTCCTGTTCCTGACGGAGAAGAAATTGCGAGCATTGCTATTGGAACTGGATTTATGGGTTCTATTTCTGGTGCAAGTCCAAAACATATTGTTTGTGGTATGTGTGACTCTAAAAAGAACATCACAATCTATGGTTTCTCAATGGAATTAATCAAGCAAGTTTATGATGAGGAAAATGCAAAGCGTGGCAAACCAACACAGCCAGGTGAATAATAAAAATAATAAAGGCACACCCTTTGGGTGTGTTTTTTTGTTGTAAAAATTTTAAACAATCATTTTCTTAATTTTATTGTCTTGCTAAACGGGGTGTTTAATGATATAATAAAATCGAAGGATTATGGGTATGTTAAACGAAAAATTAGAAGATAAAACAATAAACCAAATGCAGCCACTGGTTCTCGCAATGATTGGCGATAGTGTTCAAACGCTTTTTGTTAGAACCGAAATTGCAAAAAGATATGGCGTTAAGGTTAACAAGATGAACAAGCTTGTTTCGTCTGTTGTTCAGGCGGGTTCGCAGTTCAAAACTTTCAAAAAGATTGAAGAGACTTTAACTGAACAAGAAATGGATATCGCAAGGCGTGCAAGAAATACCCATATTCACACAAAAGCAAAAAACTTTAGTTATAACGAATATATTTATGCCACTGCACTTGAGGCGGTTATTGGTTATTTATATTTATCAGGCAATGAAGAAAGACTAAATGAGATTTTGGAAAAATCTTTAGAAGAAATTAATTTGGAAATATAAGGGGAATAAAATGAAAGCAGAAGGAAAGAATCCTGTTAGAGAATTACTCAATACAACTGAAAATATTGAAAAAGTTATGATTGTTGACGGAACAAATGATGCCGAACTTCGTGCAATTCAAAAACAAGCAAGAGATAGAGGGCTTAAGGTTGAATTTGCTGATAGACGTGCGCTTGATAAACTTAGTGAGACTGGTCATCATCAAGGCGTTATTGCGATTTATAGTGATTTTAAATATGCTGACTTAAAAACGATAATCAAACAAACAAAAGATGCAGGAAAAGACATTTTGTTTGTGGTGCTTGACGAGGTGTTAGACCCTCACAATTTAGGTTCAGTTATTAGAGTTGCAGAATGTGCGGGAGCAACAGGTGTTATCATTCCAAACAGAAGAAGTGCAACTGTTAACGAAACCGTTGTTAGAACTTCTGCTGGTGCAACCGCTTATATGCCAGTTATTAAAGTTTCAAACCTTAATCAAGCAATTGAGGAAATGAAAGAAAATAACATTTGGGTTTATGCTGCAGATATGGACGGCGAGCAAATGTATAAAACCAACCTTAAAGGTGATATCGCACTTGTTATTGGTGGCGAAGGAACTGGCGTGAAACAACTTACAAGAAAACTCTGTGACGGTATTATTTCAATTCCTATGTATGGAAAAGTTAATTCACTCAATGCTAGCGTTAGCGCGGGTATTGTGTTATATGAAGCAGTAAGACAAAGGATTTAGTTTATGGATAATGTAGACCCAAAAGACGTTGTTAGGGTAGTTCAAAATTATACGGGATATATAACTGCGACTTGTAGAAGATATTATATCGCAGGCGCAACACCAGAAGACTTGTTTCAAGAATGTGTTATCGGTCTTTTGGAAGCTTGCAAAAACTACAAAGGCGAAAGTTTGTTTGAACCAAAGTTTGATGCGTTTGCAAAAAAATGTATTCACAGGCAAATTGTTGATTCAATAAGACATTCAAACACACTTAAAAACAAAGCACTTAACGAAGCGAAAACAATTTATGGTGTGAATGAGAATGGCGACGAAGTTCAAACACTAGATATTTTTCCTGATAGAACAACCGTGAATGACCCGCTTGAAATTATTTTGGAAAAAGAAAAAACAAAAGAACAAATCAAAAAGTGTGACAAAACACTTAGCGATTTTGAAAAAGAAGTGTTATATAGAAGGCTTGATGGCGAAATGCAATCCGAAATTGCAAAGAGTTTAAATCGTGATGTTAAGTCGATTGATAACACAATTCAACGCATTAAAGGAAAGTTAAGATAAGGAGACCCCTATGTATTTAGCGCTTTACAGAAAGTATAGACCAAGAACATTTGAAGAGGTTATTGGTCAAGAGCATATTATTAAAACTCTTGTTAACCAAATTAAGTATGACAAAATTTCTCACGCATATCTTTTCACGGGTAGTCGTGGAACAGGTAAGACAAGTACCGCAAAAATCTTTGCAAAAGCAATCAACTGCACTGATTCAAAAAATGGTTCGCCTTGTCTTTCTTGTGAGACTTGCAAGGCTCTCGATGGAACAAATATTGATGTTCTTGAAATTGATGCTGCATCAAACAATGGCGTTGATGAAATTCGTGACCTTAGAGAAAAAATCAAATACCCTCCAGTTGTTGGAAAATATAAAGTTTATATTATCGACGAAGTTCATATGCTTTCAACAAGTGCGTTCAATGCACTTTTGAAAACATTAGAAGAACCTCCAAAACATACCATCTTTATTTTGGCTACAACTGAAGTTCACAAACTTCCAGCAACTATTTTGTCTAGATGTTTGAGGTTTGACTTTAGACTCGTTCCGCTTGAAATTTTAACAGCACATCTTAAAAAAGTTCTTGATGACGAAGGCGTGAAATATGACGACCAAGCAATCAACGTTATTGTTCGTGCTGGCGAAGGTAGTGTTCGTGATATGCTTTCAATCGCTGATAGATGTGTTTCATTCTCGGGCGAAGAACTCACTTATGAAAAAGTGTTAACTGTTCTTGGAGTGAGCGAAAGAGAAGTTTTGATTAGTATGGCAGACAAAATCTTAAGCAAAGACACGGGTGCGGCTCTTGTTGAACTTGATAAAGTTTTGTCACTTGGAAAAACTCCATTAGTGTTCTCGAATGACCTTATTGGTTATTTTAGAGACTTGCTTTTAGTTAATAGCCTTGGCGACAAATCAAGAGATATTGTTGTTGTTCGTGATGATGTTTATCAGCAAATGAAAAAACAAGTTGAGGGCGATAATTACGCTGAGATTTTAAAAGCTATTGAGGTGCTTAGTTCTGTTGAACAAGAACTTAGATATAGTGCAGAACCAAGAATTGTTCTTGAAACTGCTATCATAAAAACAATCAATGAAGCATCACTTGTTAGACGTGTTGAGGCTTTAGAGGAAATCGTTAAAAAGTTTCCCAGATAAGGGCTCAAGTCTAGTTCAAAAAGAAAAGATTATTGAAGAAATTAATGAAATAAAAAATGTTGTCAAAGAAATAAACGCAGAGCCTCCACAAAGTTTTATTCAAGAACAAACTCAGGCTGGTGGGCTTGACGGGAACAAGGTTCTTGGTGAACTTTTGGGATACTTAAGAACAAATAAACTAATGTCAGTTTTAATGGTTTGCAGACAAATTAAAAAGATAGAAATTGAAGATAAGACCGCGGTGATTTATCCAAGCGGAAGCGACGAAATTTCTAATAATGAGCAAATCTGTGAGACATTAAAGAAGTTTTTTGATAGCAAGGGCTTGAGCTATAAAATGTATCAAGAAAAAAAACAAAGAGACCCAGTTGAAGAACTTAATTCGATGTTGGGTGGCAAACTCAAAGTGGAATAAATCATTTTGAAAATAATAAAATTTATTTATAATTATTAGTGTTAAAGGAGAATTATTATGGGAAAGAATTTTGGTGGTTTTGGCGGATTTGGTGGCGGCAATATGCAAGCAATGATGCGTCAAGCACAAAAAATGCAACAAGATGCAATGAAAGCAAAAGAAGAACTTGATAATACAGTTTTTGAAGGAACTGCAAGTGGTGGACTTGTTAAGGTTGAAATTACAGGCGCCCACGAAATGCAAAGTGTTAAAATTGACCCATCAGTGGTTGACCCTGATGATGTTGAAATGCTTGAAGACTTGGTTGTGGCTGCATTCAATGATGCTAAAGCAAAAGTTGACGAAGCACAAAGTTCAAAAATGGGTGCATTTGGAGGTCTCATTTAGTGGACATCAATCAAATTGAGCCAATCGCAAGACTTGTTAATGAGTTTTCAAAACTTCCAAGTGTTGGCAGAAAGACTGCTGAAAGATATGCTTATTCAATCATAAAAGCAAGTGATGAACAAGTTAAGTCTTTTGTGGATAGTTTGCTTGGGGTTAAAGCAAAAATTAAATTCTGCGAAGTTTGTGGAAACTACACCGAGCAGAGTCCTTGCAAAATTTGCAGAGAAAGAACAAAAAAAGTTTTGTGTGTTGTTAAGGACCCAAAAGATGCAATGGCGATTGAAAAGTCTGGAGCGTTCAAGGGACAATATCACATTTTGCACGGAACAATCAATCCTCTTGCGGGGGTTGGTCCAAACGATATTAGAATAAAAGAACTTTTGTCACGTGTTAGCGACGGAGGAACAGAAGAGGTTATTATTGCAACAAACCCTGATGTCGAGGGTGAAGCGACAGCGATGTATATTTCAAAGTTATTGAAACCATTTGATATAAAGGTTTCAAGAATTGCTCAAGGAATTTCAATGGGTAGTGAACTTGAATATGCTGACGAAGTTACCTTAACAAAAGCATTAAGCGACAGAAAAGAAATATAATCGTTTATATTTCTTTTTATTTTGCAAAAATAGTTTTGTGTTTTTTATTAGTTTATAATAAAATAATGGTAAGAGAGGAAAATTATGGAATTTAAGTATAATATGAGCCTTGCTGAGCTTAGAAAAAGAACATCAAAAACATACTACAGAAAGTTGGAATTTTTATCGCCAGAAAGCAGAGAAGTGAAAAAATTATTCGCAAGAGACAAGCTTGTTTTGTTGCACTTGGTTAAAGCTGCAAAGATTGTTGATAAAATTCAATTACAACTCGAAAATGCACACAACCTCGAACTTTTAGAGTTTTTAGATAAAGAAATAAAAGAAGGAAATGAAAAGGCTGAGAGAACCAAGAAAATGTTTATGTCACAAAAATCAATTTTCTCACCAGACACTCTTGGAAACCAAACAGTTTTGGTGAAAGGTGTTGAGAGAAAACTTGGTCAAAACTATTTTCCTGAAGACTTGGAGGTTGAAGAGTTCCACGAGATTTTAAATAGAATGTTAGACGATGGTGACATTGAAGAACTCAAGAAAATATTAAATCAAAGAACCATTGTTAGAAGAGATGGCGACAAACTCAAGGCTATTGATTTTGTTGACGCATTCCCTGAATTTAGAGAAGTTGCAAAAGAACTTGAACTTGCAAAAGAATATTCAACCGACAAAAAGTTTAACAAATATCTTGAACTTCAAATTAAGGCACTTGAAAAGGCTGACCCTATGCTTGATGCAAAAGCAGATAAGGTCTGGGCAGAACTTGACGGCAGACACAAGTTTGAGTTCACCTTAACTAGAGAATGTTATCAAGAAAACCTTACAAAAACAATTTTTGATAATGAGGCGCTTGCAAAGCGTCTAGAAGAGGCTGGTGTTACGGTTTATGCAAAAGACAGCCTTGGTGCAAGAGTTGGTCTTGTTAATAAAAAAGGCACAAAACTTTTAAACAAACTCAAAGAACTTGTGAATGTTTCTGCAAAGTATATGCCATATCAAAATGAGTATGAAAACAAGAAGAGTGATAGCGATGTGAAGCAAATTGCAGTTGATGTTGACCTTATTACTGTTACAGGTGATGAAGGTGCATATAAAGCAAGTTTCGTTACTGCTCAAAATCTTCCAAATAGTGATAAGTTGGCATTTTCTATTGGTGGCGGAAACAGAAATGTTTATCACAGACAGGTTAGAAAACCAGGCAAGAAAAAGAATTATAGAAAACTTCTTTGTGAAGAGCAATGGGAGTTTTATAATCCAGAAGCTGACCACTGGGCGGTTATTTGTCACGAGAACACTCACTCGCTTGGACCACAATCAAAAACACTTGGAAAATATAGTTCAATCTTAGAAGAATATAAGGCTGATATGGGAATGTATGCGTTCTTAGATGAGTTTATCCAAGAAGGGTTCTTTAATGATTTTGAAACAAAACAAATTATGGTGACTGGTTTGTTTAGATGTTTTATGAAAGGCAAACCAACACTTGAACAGGCTCATAAAACAAGAGCACTTATGATTTGTTATAGAATGATTGAAGAGGGTGGAATTGTTTTAGATAAAGACACAAAACTTCATTTTGACTTTGACAAAATAAAAAAACTCACAAAAACAATGCTTGCTGAAGTTGTTAGACTTCAAATTGATGGTGATGTGAAAAAGGCAAAGGCATACATTGACAAATGGTGTGTGTGGTCAAATGAAATTGAAAGAATTGCTGAAGTAATTCGTGGTTACAACAAAACACTCAACGGATATGTTGAGGAAAAGTTTGCTGATTTATTGCTTGAAAGCGGCTATGAAAAAGAACTTTTACAGCAATTAAAAACCGAAACTAACTAACCCTAGTTTTGTTTACAGAATTTGTTTTCTTGGTTTTAACAAAAGCGGAAAGGTTTTTATGCACATTCTTCACTGAAGAATTATAGAGATTATTATAAACATTATTCATAAGTTTAGTGTTTGCAAAAAACATTTAAACAATACAAAAAGCAGAACATAATAGTTCTGCTTTTTAAGTTGAAAGAGAAATAATTTAAAGGAAAGTGTAAAGGTAGATGAAACTTGATAGGCTTGAAATTCAAGCCTAATATACTATATGACAGGTTTTGCAATAATGTGAAAAAAACAAATTTAGGTTTTATTGTGATTTTGTTTTGACAAATAAAATAGATTTTTGTATAGTTATAGTATCAAAGGAGATTAAAAATATGGTAGATAACGCAAAAGAAGTAAGAAAACAAATCTTAGATTGCATTGGTTGCATCGCAGCTGTGGTTACAATCATTGCATACCTTGTTCTCTGTGTTAACTCAGTTTGGACATTCTTAGACCCAACAACATTTGTTTATAAAGTGTTGCTTGCAGTTAAGACTTGGGCTCCACTCGTTGTAGTTGGCATTGTTGGCTGGGAATTTGTTGCAGACAAGAGTCTTGTTATTAGAATTATTTTCTATGTAGCAATCGCTCTCTTGGTTGTATTTATGTTCTTCCCAAGCACTTGGACACAAGTTGTAGGTTTCGTAAAATAGAAAACCAAAATAAAAATGAACCAGAAATGGTTCATTTTTTTATTGCTTAATTTTTCAAAAGTTCTTTCATATAACTTTTATATTGTTCAACACCTGGTTGGTTGAATGGGTTAACTCCCAAAAGATAACCGCTAGCACCACAAGCAAGTTCAAAGAAATAAACAAGATAACCAAAGTTATATTCATTAATTTCGTCAATGGAGAAAATTGCGATAGGAACTTTTGCATCTTTGTGTGCTTGAAGTGTTCCGTTGAATGCAGCGCTATTTATTTCGCTCATTGATTTGCCGTCTAAGAATTTGATTGGACAGTCAAGGGCAATGTTTGAAAGGTTTGTGTCTTTGAGAGGTTTTTCAACATTAATGAATGTTTCAGCAACAACAGGTGTGCCTTGTTGAATGAATTGGCCAACTGAGTGAAGGTCGGTTGAGAAGGTGAGAGGTGTTACAAACAAACCTTTTCCGTCTTTTCCTTCACTTTCTGCAAAGAGTTGTTGAAGCCAAGCACCGAATGATGCCATTCTTGGACTAAACGAAGCAAAGAGTTCAACTTTCTTTCCAAGTTTTTTGTTAATGAGATGTCTATATACTGCATATTGATATGCTGGGTTTTCTTCGATTGTTTCTGCGCAGAGTGCTTTGTATGCGTCATACGCGCCAGCCATAATTTGTTTAGCATTGAGACCAGCACAAACAAATGGAAGCATACCAACAGAAGAAAGAACTGAATATCTTCCGCCCATATCGTCTGGAACGGTGAGTGTTTCAATGCCTTCAGCGATTGCACGTTGTCTTAAATAACCTTTAATTTTATCGGTTGTGAAAATCATTCTTGATTTGTAATCATTTTTATATTTATTTTTCATAAACCTTTCAACAATGTTGAGTGTTGAAAGAATTTCAACGGTTGTTCCTGATTTTGAAACAATGTTAACGGTTACGTCTTTATCTTTTAAATAGTCGAGTTTTTGAGCAAGGTCTGTGTAGTCAAAGTTGATGCCTGCAAAAATAATTTCGACATCAGTTTTTTTGGTTACAAGCATATCAATACCTGCTTTTGCACCAAGATATGAACCACCAATACCAACAACCAAAAGAGCGTCTGAGTTTGACTTGATTTGTTTCGCAAGTTTTTGAACTTTTGAGAATTCTTTTGTGTCGTAGTTTTCTGGATAGTCTGCCCAAGTTGTTCCTGCTGAGTGGTCAGCTGAGTGGAGCCTTTGGTGAATGTCCTTTATTTTCTTTTGATAGTCTCTAGCATAAATGTCGTTTTGTTTGAGTGTGCTGTTTTCTAAATTAAGTTTCATATTTTTCTCCTTTTAATTAAATAGGCATCTTGCGCCAAGAATTCCTGCATCGTTCATAAATTTTGCAGAAATAATTTTTACTTTTTGACCGATGTTTTTTGTGAAGATGTGTGAGTTAACATATTCAGTTAGTGGTTTAATTAGTGCGCTCTTTTGACCAGAAACGCCACCGCCAATAACAATTACTTCAGGTGTGAAAATGTTGTAAACCGTTACAACGCCAGTTCCCAAAAACCTAATATATCTTTCAAATACATCTTTTGCTGTTTGGTCGGTATCTTTATATTCAAACACTGTTTTTCCAGAAACTGTTTCTGGGGTATAGGTTTGCCACATTTTGGAAGATGTGTTGTTTTCCATAGCCTCTCGTGTTTGGTTAACGAGTGCTTTTGTGCTAGCGAGCCTTTCAAAAGATTCGTTTTCGTCTTGGGTTATTTTAATGTGCCCAAGTTCGCACGCAAATGGTAAACAAGAACGAAGAGGTTTTCCGTCAATAATAAGTCCGCAACCAATTCCAGTTCCAAGTGTGAGCATTGCAAGGTTATTAAAACCCTTTCCAGCACCAAGTTTAAACTCCGCAAGAGTTGCAAGTTCGGCGTCGTTTGCTAAACGCACAGGAACAGGTGTGTATTTTTTTAAATCTTCTTTAATATTATAGTTTTTAATTTTTAAAGAGTTAATATATTTTATGACTCCAGCATTGTCGTCAACCAAACCTGGAAGACCAATGCCGATTCCAGATGCTTTGTTTATAGGCAATCCGGTTGTTTCTTCTAAACTCTTTAGAATGTCGAATAATGTTTCGGCGAGTGATGTTTTTTCAAAGTAGGTTTTTGTTGGTGTTTTTGATGTTTTTAAAATATTGTTTTTTGCATCAACAACGCCAGCTTTTATATCAGTTCCGCCGACATCAATACAATAATAATATTTGCTCATTGTTTTCTCCTAGCATAATGATAGCACGAAATAAAAAAAAGAACTAATAAAAATTAGTTCTTTGATGATAAAAATTCAACAAATTTCTTTGGTGCAAAAGCAAGTGTGTCAACAATGTATCCAGAGTAGATGTCAAGTTTTGGAAGAGTGAACAAGACATCAAGTTTTTTGAGTGTTCCTTTTTCAAGGTCTTCTTTGATGTATTCTTCTTGACAGAACCCTACGCCGTTGCCTTCACGAACAAGTTTAAGCATTGATTCAGGTGTCCAAGACTCAATGATTGGGTTGAGTTTTAAACCAACAACTGAATTTTTTAAGAGCTTGATTTCTTCTGCATTTTGAGAAGAAATGATAAGTGGCAAATTATTGATGTTTTCAATGCCGAGAGGTTTTTCAGTGTAGAACTTGTCTGTTGTAAAGAAACAGTGAGCAAATGATTTGAGATATTTGATTTCAAGTTTTGACCTATCGGTTGAAATTGGTTGGCTATCAATAACAAGGTCGATGTTTTGTGTTTGCAACATATTGATAAGGTCTGGAACTGGTTTGCTGACGATTTCAATTTTGATGTTTGGATATTTTGCTCTAAACTCAGTGATAATGTCACTCAAGAATAGAACTGTGAGATATGAAGGAATTCCAATTTTAACAACGCCAGTTTTAAGCCCAGCCATATCTGAAATTGTGAGTTCACCTTTCCAAATTGAGTTGAAAGCAGAAGAAATGTATTTATATAAAATTTCTGCTTCACTTGTTGCACTCATACCATTTGATTTTTTGTAAAATAATTGAATGTTGAGTTGTTTTTCAAGTTCTTTGATATTGTGGCTAACTGCAGGTTGTGAAATGTATAAAATCTCAGCTGCACGTGAAATGTTTTTTGTTTCATAAACAACCAAAAAACTTTTGTATAAGTTATAATTTATATTTGAAAATTGCATATTATTCTCCGTCTAAAAACAATAAAATTATTATAAATTAAAATAATGATTATGTCAATAGCCATAAACGAAATTTATTAAAATAAAATTTAAATAAGACAAAATACTGGTTGTGTTTAATTGTTGCACTTTATTTTGAAAAACAAAAAGAGAAATAGTAAATTTCTCTTTTTTTGTTGGTTTTTATTTAATTTTTATATTATTTTTTGATATTTTGCGTTTTATTTTGAGTTTAAAATATCGATTGCTTCAGCGGTTTGAGACATAAGTGATGCGATTGTCATTGGACCAACTCCGCCAGGAACTGGGGTGTAATACTCAGCTTTTTCATAAGCCAAGTGGTCAACGTCACCAACATTACCTTCATTATAGCCTGCGTCAACAATAATTTGACCTTCAGTGAACCAGTCTGCTTTAACAAATTCTGCTTTGCCGATTGCGACAATGACAATTTTGAAATTTTTAATCATTCCCGCGAGGTCTTTTGTTCTTGAGTGAGCAACTGTAACGGTTGCGCCTGCTTTCATAAGCATAACAGAAAGTGGCAAGCCAACAATTTGGCTTTTTCCAATCATTAAAACCTCTTCGCCAACAAGGTTTATGTTATATTTTTCAAAGAGTTTCATAATTCCAAGTGCGGTTGCAGGGGCAAAGAGTTGTTTGCTTTGAGCAATAAGCCCGAATGATGTGGCTGAAAGTCCGTCAACATCTTTTTCAGGTGGGATAAGGTTGAAACACTTTTGTTCATCAATATATTTTGGAAGTGGGTGTTGAATCATAATTCCAGCAAAAGAATCGTCGTTTGCGAGCTCTTTGACTTTGTTTTCAACTTCTTCTTGGCTTACGCCTTCTTCAAAATGGAAAACCTCGCAGCCGATGCCGATGTATTCGGCTTTTTTCTTTTTCATATTACAATAAACTGCTGAGCCATAATCATCACCAACCGAAACGATTGCGAGTTTTTTGTCGGTTGGGTTTGCTTCAAACCTTGCTTTTAACTCATCTACAATTTCTTTTGATGTTTGTTTTCCGTCTAAAACTTTTGGTTCCATAAATTACTCCATATTATCAAATTTTTGTTTCATTTCTGCTTGTCTGCCACAGCACATTCTGCCTTCTGGACAAACGCCAAAGGTGTAACAACTTGGACCGAACCCTTTGAACATTTCAGGGTCGGTCTTTTTGATTTGTGCGAGCATATCGGTAACGAGATATCTAATTTCCCATTGTGCTCTTGTGCAGGTTCTAAGGTTTGCGAGATGCAAAAGTTCACGAGCGTTGTAGGTTGTTACAAAATCGATTGCTGTTGCGTGTGGTGCAACATAAACAAGCAAGTGTGGATTGATGTTTTGTGCTACGAGTTTGTTGTAAATTTTTCTATTTTCTTTAATACATTTTTCAAAGTCTGCAAAAAGTTCAGGGTTTGATGAAATTGTTTCAGGAACAACAAACTTGTTTGATGTCATCATTTTTGCAAGTGGAGCAGTTGAAAGTGATTGCATTCTGTGTCTTGTGTAGTGTTTCAAAACAATCATTGAGAAGTTTTCAACTTTGAATGTGTAGTAGAAGTGTTCTAAGAGTTTTGCGTGTTTGTCATCTTTTAAAGATGTTTGCAAATCGAACTTTTCATAGCCTGAAGCCTTTGCGTATTCATTGATTGATTCAAATGCGTTTTGAGGGAAAGACAAAAGTTTAGCTGAATGTTTTACAAACTCTGGTTTCTTTGCTTCGGTTGGTGCGTGAACAAGAATTTCGTCAAGCTCATTTGTGTAAAGCTTTTGGCTGTTTTCAATAAGATTTGGATACCTTAAATCAAATTGTTCTTTAAGACTCAAGCCAAGTTTGTAAATTTCTTCGTATTTTGAACCTCTGCCGTAAACCATTGAGCAGATAACGTGAATAAGTTCTCTTGCGTTAAGGCTCATATAGATGTTTGTTTTGAGACCATATGGCAAAACGAACCTTGCGTCTTCAACAGGGATTCCTGCTTCAACAAAACGGTCATACATCTTAAACATTTTCTTGTAGTGGGTTTTGAGCATTTTCTTTTGTTCGTCATTAAACCCGTCTGGAAGGTTGAATCCTGAGTTCGAGAAGTTGACATATCTTCCTGACTTGATTGTGAATGATGCCATTCTAAATTCAATCAAATATTGCTCAACAAAAATTGAAACGTTGTTGAATGCGAGATTAAAATAATGATGTTCAAGAACTGTTTTGTGTCCAGAAGAAACCACTTTTGACACGAGGTTTAAGTTCTTGTCTTTGTCTGTTGCCTTTTTATAAAGTTCAATGGCTGTTCCTGGTCTAGTTGAAATTCTTCCGCCACAAGAAACGATTCTTTCGCCCTGTTTTGTTTCGCTTAAAATAAGCACGCCTGATTCATTTTGTTTCATAATTTTTCCCCCTAAAATTTCACTAATAATATTGTAGTAAAGAAGAGGGTGTATAGTCAAATTTTGGGTTCGTAAAATTATACAAATTTTAAGGTTGTGGGTAGTGTGAAGAGTTTTGAAAATTGAATATAATAATATATGGTCAAATTGCACAAAAAGAGGGTAGCAAAGTTTGCAAGTTTTAAAGAAAAAAGTGGTCATAATTTTTTGATTTTTATCAAAATTTTAAGGGAAAATGTGTTCATTTTTGCCAAAAATAGCACAAAAAATCAAAAAAGTGGTGGCAGTTTTTCGAAAAATATTGGGCTAATTTTTGCCAAATTTTGCAACTTTTGCAAATATTAAAAAACAAGATTATTTATAAAATGCTTGAAATTATCGGGCTTTTAGGGTAAAATTCTTTTTGGAAATATTTAGGGGGAAAACAAAAAATATGGGTGCAAAAAATCAAAAAATACCGACCACATTTGGCGCATATATTGAAGAAACCGCTGAAATCGGTGAAAATGTTAAGATTTATCCTAATGTTTATATCTTAGGAAACACAAAAATTGGGGCAAACACAGTCATTTATCCAAACACGACAATCGAGGATTCTGTGATTGGTGAAAACTGCGAAATCAAGAGCAGTTATATTGAGGAATCTGTGGTTAAAAATAATGTTCAAATTGGACCATTTGCTCACCTTAGACCAAAGTCTGTTGTGGGTGACGAATGCAAGGTTGGAAACTTTGTTGAAATAAAAAATGCAACACTTGGAAAAGGAACAAAAGCGTCACACTTGGCCTATGTTGGTGATGCTGATATTGGTGAAGATTGCAACATCGGTTGCGGTGTGATATTTGTTAACTATAACGGTAAGTCAAAAAATAGAACAAAGGTTGGAAATAACTGCTTTATTGGTAGCAACTGCAATGTGATTGCTCCAGTTAATATTGCTGATAACAGTTACATTTGTGCTGGAACAACTCAAACAGTTGACACTGAAAATGATGACTTTGTTATTGGCAGATGCAGAGAAACAATTAAAAAGAATAGAGCACACAATTACTTAAAGGAGATGAGATAATGGGATTGTTTTTTGGAACAGACGGTATTAGAGGTCAAGTGAATGACGACCTTTCACAAGCAACCGCATACAAGTGTGGAAATGCTCTTGGCGGCAAGAATAAAAAATGTAAAATTTTGATTGGTAGAGACACAAGACTCTCTGGTTCATTTATTGGGCTTTCATTTGCAACAGGTGCAATGAATGCTGGTGCTAGCGTTGTTGATGTTGGTGTTTGCCCAACAGCAGGTATTAGTTATCTCACAAAAGAACTTGGTTTTGATTTTGGTGTAATTATTAGTGCATCACACAACCCTGCAGAATTTAATGGTATTAAAATTGTAGACAACCAAGGCAAAAAACTTGGCGACAAAAAAGAAGAAGAACTTGAAAAGTTGTTCTTGAGAGAATTTATTGTTCCTTATGACCAAATTGGAACTTATGAATATAATCCAAGACTCGTTATTAAATATGAAGAGTTTTTAAGCACAAGCATTAGCACATCATTAGAGGGTAAAACAATTGTGCTTGACTGTGCAAACGGTGCAAGTTACAAAATTGCGCCAGCAGTGTTTAGAGACAATAAAGCAAAAATCATTGCAACATTCTGCAAACCAGATGGGCTTAACATCAACAAAGATTGCGGTGCGCTTCACGTTGAAAAACTTCAAAAGTATGTTTTGAAATACAATGCAGATATGGGTTTTGCGTTTGACGGCGACAGCGATAGACTTATTGCTATTGACGACAAGGGCAATATTTTAGACGGTGACAAACTTGTTTACATTTTTGCAATGGATTATAAAGCTAAGGGCAAACTCAACAAAAGTGCAGTTGTTGGAACAAGACATACAAATATGGGTGTTGAAATTGCTCTTAAAGACAAGGGTGTTAACCTTATTAGAACAGACATTGGTGACAAATATGTGTCTGCTGCACTCACAGAAAAAGATTTGCTCATTGGTGGTGAACAATCAGGTCACATTATTGTTCGTGACAAACTTGGAACTGGTGACGGTGTTTTAAACGCTCTTCATCTTGCAGAGATTGTTGCGTCAGGCAACAAGAAACTTTCAGAGTATGTTGACTTTGAACTTTATAAACAATGTAACATCAACGTTAAAGTTGATGACAAAATGAGAATCATCAATAGTGAAGAACTCACAAATCTTAGAGATGAGCAAGAAGCACTTCTTGGTGATTCAGGCAGAATTATGATTCGTTTATCTGGAACTGAACCATATATTAGAGTTATGGTTGAAACCAAAGACGAACAAAAATCAAAAGATGTTGCAAAACTCTTTGAAAAATTAATTAAAGAACTTAATAAGGAAGGTTATTTATGTGCGGAATAGTTGGCTATTTAGGAAAAGGCAGAACAAGACAATTTGTTGTTAGTAGACTTAAAAAACTTGAATATAGAGGATATGATTCTTCAGGTATTGCTTTTAACAAAGACGATAAAATTGACAATGTTAAGGCAGTTGGAAATATTGCTAACCTTGAAAATTTGATTACTGATGAAAATGAAGTTCAATGTGCTATTGCTCACACAAGATGGGCAACTCACGGAAAGCCAAGCGTTAAAAACTGTCACCCACACAGTTCTCAAAGCGGGGTGTGGAGCATTGTTCACAATGGTATTATTGAAAACTATCAAGAGATTAAAGAAAAATTAAAAACACCAACCGACAGCGACACAGACACATCAACTGTTGCTGAATTATTAGAAGAAAGAAACGCAAAAACAATCGGTGACTTTGTTGAGGTGTTTAAAGAAGTTCAAGGAAGTTATGCAATTGTCGCAATGAATTCTAATGCTCTCGATGAACTCTTTATTGCAAAGAACAGAAGCCCACTTTATGTTGCTGAAAATAAAGGCGAATATTTGGTTGCTTCTGACCCAATTTGCTTTGTTGGTTTTGCTAAGTATTATTATTCATTTAACAACTATGAATATGCACACATCAAAAATGGAAAAATTAAGTTCTTTGATGCATATATGAATGAACTTAAAAAAGAACTTGTTGAACTTGACGATTGTTTTGAAGAAACACAAAAGTTTGAGTATGAACACTTTATGCTCAAAGAGATTATGGAACAACCAGAAGCTTTGAAAAGACAAGTAAAAACCTATAGAGACACAAATGTTCTTGCTAAGTTCAACAAAGAATTTATTGAGAAATTTGACTACATTTCATTCATTGGTTGCGGAACAGCTTATCACGCTTCAATGGTTGGTGCAAGATACATTGAAAGACTCACAGGTATTCGCGCAAGTGCAGAAATTGCAAGCGAATTTATTTATAAAGAACCAGTTTTTGCAAACGAAAAAACATTATTTGTGTTTGTTAGCCAGAGCGGCGAAACAGCTGACACATTAATGGCTATGAATATTGCAAAAGAGCACGGTGCAACTTGTGTGGCTCTCACAAACGTTTTATATTCTAGCTTAGCAAAACAAGCAGACTATGTTCTTCCTGTTTGTGCAGGACCAGAGATTGCTGTTGCTTCAACAAAGGCTTACGTTTGCCAACTTTCAGCGCTCTATATGTTCGCTAGACACTTAAACAATCAAATTGAAGACAAACAATATAACTACTTAAAAGACATTGAACTCGTTTCAAGCAAGATTTTAGATTTTGACCAAGAAAAGATTAATCATATTGCTGACGCAATCAAAGACGAAATGAACCCTATCTTTATAGGAAAAGACCTTGATTATATTGCTGCTTGTGAAGCATCTCTTAAACTTAAAGAAGTTGCTTATGTGAATGCAACAAACTATCCTTCAGGCGAACTTAAACACGGTTTCCTTGCTCTTATTGAAGATGGAACACCTATTATTGTTTTTGCAACTGAAGATAAGGTTAGAACGAAAACTCTTAACGCTGCACACGAAGCTGTTTCAAGAGGCGCGTTCCAAATCACAATCACAAATGATGGCGGACTTGGCTATGACAACCTCATTGTTATTGATGTTGATAACGAATATTTAATGCCTATGCTTGAAATTGCTCCAATGCAATACTTGGCGTATGAGGTTAGTATTAAAAAGGGCATTAACCCAGACCAACCAAGAAACCTCGCAAAGAGTGTTACTGTTGAATAAAACAAAAAGACTAATGAATTCATTAGTCTTTTTTTGTGTTCTGTTTTTGTTCAACAACCGCTGAAACGATGGTGAGTTTTTCACTTTGCTCCATCCAGTCGTTGGCGAGTTTGTCAATAGTGTTTTGAGTGGTTTCAATCTCTGCCTGAATAGCCATTAGTTTAGTAAAGTCGGTTGCGATTTCTGGGTCAATGAAATCCTCATTGAGTTTTTTGAGTTTTTCTTCAGCCTCTGCAGATTTTTGTTCGAGTTTTTTTAGCAAGTTTTCTGTTTTTGCTTTTTCTTTGCTTGCTTCATAATAACTCATTTGAAGCAAAGGGTCTTCAGGTTTTGGGTCGTCAAAGTCTATAGGATATTCAATCTTTTCAGGCTTTGGTTTCTTTTCAATTTCTTTTGTAACCTTTTCAACAATCTTTGTGTTTGGGTGGATATATTCGTTATATGTCCCGTTAAAGATAACGGGTTCGGTTGATTCAAACACCAAAAGTTTTGTTGCGATTTTGTTTGTAAAATAACGGTCGTGAGAAACAAAGATAACGGTGCCAGTGTAATTTAATAACAAATTCTCGAGAGTTTCTTTGCTTGTGATGTCCATATGGTTTGTTGGTTCGTCAAGAATTAATAGATTTGGTTTCTTTTCAAAAATCTT
Organism: Clostridiales bacterium; assembly: GCA_015055905.1. Taxonomy (GTDB): domain Bacteria; phylum Bacillota; class Clostridia; order Christensenellales; family UBA1242; genus RGIG1681. The sequence continues at coordinate 25,932 of SVHI01000016.1, forward strand.
GCAAAGTTCGAGTCTCACGAGTTCGCCGCCTGAAAGTTCAGCAAGTTTTTTGTTGACATCGTTGCCTGAAAATAAGAATGCGCCAAGAGCGGTGCGAACTTCGCGGTCGTCAAGGTCGGGGTAGAGTTCGCTAAAATGACTATAGATTGTTTTTGAACTATTGTGTTTGCTCGCGAGTTGTTCAAAGTAGCCGTATTCAACATTATAGCCAAGTTTAAAATGCCCAGATATGAAAGGAATTTTTTCAGTAATGGTTTGAAGCAGTGTTGATTTTCCAATTCCGTTTCCGCCAATAATTCCAAGTCGCTCGCCGCGGTTTACGCTAAAGTTTAGAGTTGCAAGTGGCGAGGTTTTGTCATAACCGATTTTGAGGTTTGTGCAGGTGAGAACAACGCTTCCGCTTTCAATTTCAGGTTTGATTTTTGAACGGAATGCTCTGTTGTCTGCTTTTTGTGGCATTGGAATAATTTCCATTTTTTCTAAATATTTGATTCGAGATTGAACGGCTGCTGCCTTTGTGGCTTTATATCTAAACCTGTCTATAAACGCTTGAATGTCAGCAATTTCTCGTTGTTGGGCTTCATAGTGTTTGAGTTTTGATTCATAAGTCTCTTCTTTGGTTCTTAAGAATCTTGAGTAGTTGCCAACATATTTAGTGAGTTTTTTGTGTTCAATTTCATACACAACATTTATGGTGTTATCAAGGAATGCACGGTCGTGTGAAACGATTACGACAGATTTTTTATAAGACGAAATATATTCTTCAAGCCAACTAACAGCCTTTATGTCGAGGTGGTTTGTTGGTTCGTCTAACAAGAGGACGTCAGGTTTAGAAAGAATGAGTTTAATAAACGCGATTTTTGTTTTTTGACCTCCTGAAAATTCTGCAAGAGGTTTTTGTTTGTCGGTTTCGGTGAATCCAAAAGAAGATAAAATTGATGCCATTTCGCTTCTATAGAGATATCCGCCAAGTCTTTCAAACTCGTCGCTAAGTCTTGAAAACTTTTCAACAAGTTTGATTGAGTAGTTTGTTTCTAATTCTTTTTGGAGGGTTTCGATTGTATTTTCTAATTCGATTACTTCGCTGTAACACTTTAAAATTTCTTGTTCAAGCGACAAAGACTCGTCATCAAATGTCATTTGTTTTAAAGTCATTATTGTTGGAGCGCCAATCTTTTCAAAAACTTTTGGGGTGTTGTCTGGTTGGTGTAGTTCAATGTCGCCAGACAATATCTTAAGGATTGTTGTTTTTCCGCTTCCGTTTCTGCCGATAATTGCAATCTTGTCACCATTATTGACTTCAAACGTAAAGTTTTCGAGAATGTTCTCGCCGTTATACCCAAAACTTGCGTTGTTAATTTTTAGTTTCATTCGTCTTTCCTTGTTTAATTTCTATATGATATTTTAAAACATATTTGAAACTTTATCAAGAATATTTATGAAATTCGAGAAATGCTTGAAAAAGACCTTAGTTTGAAATATAATGAAAGTAGAGGTGTTTTATGACAAAAATTGATTTACACAACCACACAACAAAATCAGATGGACACAACACTCCTTATGATGTGATTGATATGGCTGCAAGACACGGGGTTGAGGTTCTTGCAATAACTGACCACGACACTGTTGCGGCTTATACACCAGAACTTTTTGAGTATGCAAAAGCAAGGGAAATCTTGCTTATTCCTGGTGTTGAAATTTCGTCTCACGATGAACGTAGGGGTGGATTTCATATTTTGGGATACAACATTGATTTTACAAATGAAAAACTTGTTAGTGAACTCCAAAGGCTTAGAGATAACAGAAAAGATTATCTTTTTGAAGTAGCAGAAAAACTTTTAGAGTTCGGTTTCATTGTTGATGTTGAAAAGTTGTCACAAGTTGAATCAGTTGCAAAGGGGAATATTGCAGAAGATATTATTGCAAACCCAGAAAACAGAGAAAACTTGCTTAATATGTTTGGAACAATTCCAAACAAGTCGGTTTTCATTACAACACTTATGAACAAGGGTTGTCCAGCGTATATCAAAAAGGCATCAATCACTCCAAAAGAAGCGGCTAACCTTATTAGACAAGCGGGCGGAAAAGTGGTTCTTGCTCACCCTATTGTTTATGTTTATGACAAAGGTTTGCCTGAAGAAGATGTTGTTTCGCTTATTGATGAAGTGAAGCCTGACGGGCTTGAAACACACTACATTCACTTTGATAAAAAAGGGGTTCGCAGAAACGAATCTGAAAAGTGGGGCAAAGTGGCAAAGGCGAGAGGGTTGTTTGAAACAATCGGTTCAGACTTTCACTGGGACGATGGCGTTAAACCACTTGTTGGGTTTGCTAATGAAGAAATGGAATTTGGTGATGACGAGATTGAAAACCTTTTAAACAAAATCTTTGAACAACCAAAAGACTTAGCCGAAGAAACAGAAAAAGATAAATAAAAAAACTAGTAGAATTTCTACTAGTTTTTATTTTGATTAAAATTTGTCGCCATCATTAAGATACAAAATTCCAAGAACGTGTTCGCCACAGTGTGCAGTTATTGTTCCACCAGCGGTTGTGTCATAAATTTCTTTAAATCCAGCACCAGCAAGTGCTACTTTTGCGTTTTCAATCATTTCAGGTGTTGTTGTTGTGTGAGTGATAAATGCAATCTTTTTGTCTGCGTTATTGAACTCTTCAAGAGTGTCAGCACAGTAATCTTTAATAACTTTTTCAATCTTGCCGCGATATTTTTTTGCGGGTGACATAAAGCCGTCTTTAACAACAATTTGTGGGCGGATTTTTAAAAGGTTTGCACCAAAGAGTGCAAGTTTGCTGCAACGTCCTCCTTTATAAAGATAATCAAGACGCTCAACAATAAAACTTGCTTGAACGGCATCAACTCTTGATTTAACTTTTTCAACGATAGATTCTACGCTTTCGCCCTTATCTGCAAGTTCTCTTGCATAGATGCAAAGAAGAGCAATCCCGGTTGAGAGTGATTTTGAATCAATAACGTGAACATTTTTAAGTGCTTCAGCCGCTGTTATTGCGTGAGCGGTTGATGATGTTAAACCACTTGAAAGTGAAATGTGAATAACTGCGTCATATTTTTCTAATAAAGACTTAAAATATTCTTTATATTGTTCTTCATTGATTGCGCTTGTTTGAGGAAGCTTTTTTGTTTGCTCAACAAATTCAAAGATTTTTGCAGGAACACTTGCATCGTCTTCAACGATTTCGTCGCCCAAAATAATGCTATATGCGATTGTTTCTAGTTTATATTTGTCGAGTAAATCTCTTGGTAAGTCACAAGTAGATTCAGTAGAAATTGCTATTTTCATATTGTTTCTCCTTTCGGTAATAATTATACTACATTAAAAATTATTGTCAAAATAAATTAAAAGTTTTTTGAAAAGTGAAATAAAATCAAGACAAAACAAATTGAATGTTTTTCAAGTGGGTTAATATTAACCAAAAATTAATTGCAATTTGTTTTATTTGAGTTTTTGGTTAGGGTTTGCTATAATATCAGTGTTGAGCAATCGCTCACATTACTGTAAAAGGAAGGATTATATGGAAATTTACGAGGCTCTTGCGAAAGAATTTAACATTAGAGAAGAATACTCAAAAAATTTGATTGGGCTTTTAGATGAAGGTTCAACCATACCATTTATTGCAAGATATAGAAAAGAAATGCACGGAAGTTTAGATGACCAAGTCATTAGAAACTTTGCTGACAGACTTGGCTATCTTAGAAACTTTGAAGATAGAAAACAAACCATTGTTAAAACTATTGATGAACAAGGCAAACTCACAGCCGAAATTGC
>SVHI01000040.1 GCA_015055905.1 Clostridiales bacterium
TTGATAACCTTGTTGGACTTAAAGATAACATTATCATCGGTAAGAGAATTCCTGCCGGAACTGGTCTTAAGAGATACAGAGATATTACTCCAACTGAAGTTATTGCTAACGAAACAGAACTTGAAGAAGCTATCCTCGAAGAAGTTAACGTAAAATAACGCAATAAAAAACAGAGGCATCGCCTCTGTTTTTTTGTGTCTAAATTATAAATAATTATCACTTGTTTTTGGAGCATCCGAAGCTGTTTCAAGTTGAACTTCAATGTGGTTGTTTTCGTCAACCTCGTGGAGTTCAATTTTTTTGTTTCTTGCAATAAGTTCTTTTCTAATGAGTCTTTGTTTATACATAACCAAGAATTTGATTGGGTTGCTTGCAATAATGACACAAAGGAAAATTTTGAGTGCGGTGAAGTTTGCAAATAAACCAACCACAACAAAGAAACTATAAGTAACAATTCTTCCAGCAATTTGAACGATTTCTGTTACAAATTGATGTTCTGCAACAAAGTCGTATTGATTGAGATTTTTGATAATAGTGTCTCTTTCAACGCTACCAAGATAATCTGAAAAATAGTTTGCAATAGTGAGTGTGAAGTTCATAATCACAAGAGTCACATTGTTTGTGTGAATGAGCATTGCAATGAGCGCAGCCACTGGCAAGAACCCAACAATCATATAAATTGCAAATTTGTTAACCTTAGGGTTTTTGTCGGTCTTTCTATAGGCTATCAAAACAAGCATCGTAAAGAGTGAGAAGATTGATGTGAAAATACCAAGACTAAGATTTGTTTTGAAGATATAGATTGTCAAAACAATAACAACTGTTTTGTAGCAAGTTTTGATTCCTGCGATTGCGGAGTTGAGATAAGTGTATTTGATTTTGTTCCAAGAAAACTTATCTTCTTTGAGGTAGTTAATAAACTTTTTGAGTTCAAATCTTGAGTTTTTAGGTTTGCTTGGTTCAATTAAGAATGATAAACCAAATTGAGCAACGGCAACAAGAATAACGTAGATTGCGATTGTTGAGAATGTTGAAATATCAATGATGTAACCCATAATTACAGGAACGACAACTTTCACAAGGTTAACACCAACGGTTGATGAAACATTATATTTTTTGAAAGAACCTTTGAATGAAAGTTCGTTTTTCATTATTAGGTAACTTGAATAATAGAAAGCGTCAGACATACCACAAATAGCGCCCGCAAGCACAATCCAGTGAGAGATTTGTTCGCCCCAGAAGACTAGTGCAACCATTAAGAGCATATTGAACACAATTCCAAACCTAAGCAGTGCTGCACGGTTGCTCTTGTCAACCAAATAGCTTGCAACAAGGTCCAAAATTCCATAAACAGCATTCCAAGAAATATAGAATAAGCCAATGTTAATAAGTCCCGTTCCAAGAATGTTGTCTGGTGACTGTTCAAGAATATATGACACCAAGAATGTGCTTGTGAAAAGCTCAAGAACAATTCTTAGCATATGCACTGACAAAAGTGCTCTTTGTGATTTTTGTAATTTTGCCATAATGCCTTCCTTTGTTTTCGTTTTACACACTTAATTATAAACATAGAAAATTTATTTGCAAACGAAAAGGTTGTTGATTGGCACAAATAGAAAACAATTTTCATAAAATGATAAAGGCAAAGCAATTTGCCAACTATACAAAAGGAGAAAATTATGGCAACACCAATCAATAACACCGCAAGTATTACTTATGGTTATGGCAGAAGTGGAACAGATAGCGCGGTTAGTAACACTGCAACAACCAATCTAATTGAAGATTTTGCTATTTCTGCCTACAAACTTTCAAACAATGAATTTTTTAGAGTTGGTGAAAACATCACATATCAGGTTCATATTTCAAACGACGGAACATTAGACCTTTATAATGTTACAATGTCTGACAATCTTGGTGGAACAGGCAACCCTCTTTCATTTGTTGAGGGAAGCGCAACGCTTAGCATTGGAGGAGTAACATCATCAATCACACCAACAACCCTCAGTCCATTAGTTTTTACAATTCCATCGGTTTTAGTTGCTGGTGAAAACGCAATCATTACATATGTTGCAAGAGTTAGTTCATCATTGCCTCAAGAAGTTGAGACCATTACAAATGAAGTTATTGTTTCTGCAAATGAAGGCTCTGTTACTGGACCTCAAATTTTGGTTAGTCCAAACCCAACAGACACAATTTCAAGAGCAGAGTATGCAGAGGTTCAGTTGACAAAAAATGTTAGCGCAAGCGAAGTTTCAGTTGGCGACACATTCTCTTACACTCTCACTCTTTCTAACTCAGGAAACCTTGAAGCAACTGGGGTTATTGTTACAGATACACTTCCAGATGGTTTTGTTATTGACTCTATCACATCTGTAACAAACGGAGTTCAAAGGTTATTCCAACCAACAGAATATTCCGTTGATGCAACAACCAACACACTCACCCTCACAACAGGTGCGGCTGAAACAATTTCAGTTCCTGCTGCTGTGAATGGAAATAATGGCGTAACGGTTATCACAATCACAGGTTCAATTCAATAAAACAGGCACCGCAAGGTGCTTGTTTTTGTTATAACCTAGATAAATATTTTGTTTATACAACTTTACAAAAACACGTAAATTCATTATTAAAAAATTATAGAATATTTTATAATGTTATTATGAAATGTTAGGAGAATATAAATGGAATATTTAGAAAAATATAATTTATGGCTTGAAAAAGTAAACGACAAAAAACTTAAAGACGAACTTGTGTCTATGACCGACGAACAAAAGAGCACAGCATTTTTCAAAGATATTGAATTTGGAACCGCTGGTCTTCGTGGAACTGTTGGTGCTGGTAGCAACTGTATGAACATTTACACCGTTGGCAGAGCAACTCGTGCAGTTTGTGAATATATGAAAAAGATTGGCGGAAAATCTATTGCGGTTAGTTATGATAACCGTATTATGTCTTATGACTTTGCTAGACTCGTGGCTGGCATTTGTGTGAAATATGGAATCAAAGTTTATCTTGCAGATAAAATGATGCCAACACCATACCTTTCTTATATGGTTCGCTACTACGGCGCAGATATGGGTGTAATGATTACCGCTAGTCACAACCCAAGAGAATATAATGGTTACAAAGTTTATGGCAATGATGGTTGCCAACTTCTTGATGAGCCATCTTTAGAAATTATGAAGATTGCTGACACCCTTGACTTGTTCGACTTGAGTTTTGAAGATGTTGACGAATCTGTAAAAACAAGAAAAATTGTTTTGACAGATAATGTTATTCTTGAATCTTATAAAACAGAAGTAAAGAAACAATCAAGAAATAAAATTGAAAACATTAAGGTTGTTTTCTCGGCTCTTAACGGAACAGGAATAAACACTCTTCCTGTAATTTTGGAAGAATGTGGTGCAGAGATTGTTTACAACGAAGTTCAATGCAAAGCAGATGAAAACTTCACAACTTGCCCATCTCCAAACCCTGAAAAACTCGAAGTGTTTGAAACATCTCTTCCAATCGCTAGAAACTGCGGCGCAGACCTTATCATTTTGAGTGACCCAGATGCTGACCGTGTTGGCTTGGAAGTTTTGCATAACGGTGAATATGTTCACTTGTCAGGAAACGAAGCTGGTGTATTGATGGTTGATTATTTGCTAAAGACAAGAAATGTTTCAAACGGTGTGATTTGTAAATCTATCGTTTCAACTGGGCTTGCTGACAAAATTGCTGAAAGCAAAGGTGCTAGATGCAAGAATGTTTTGACAGGCTTCAAGTATATTGGTGAATTCATCAAAAAACTTGAAAACGACGGAAGAGAAGGTGAGTTTGTTCTTGGCTTTGAAGAAAGTTATGGTTATTTGGTTGGAACCCACGTTAGAGATAAAGACGCAACCGTTGCAAGTCTTGTTATAACCGAAATGGCAAGCGAATACAAAAAGCAAGGTTTCACTTTGGTTGACAGACTCGAAGCCCTTTATGGTGAATTTGGATATTATGAACACATTGTTTATTCTTACAAATTTGCAGGAAGCGAAGGTGCAGACAAAATGAAAAACATTTTAAGTGGTCTCCGTGCAAATGCTCCAACAAGTTTTGGTGGAATCAAAGTTGAAGAAGTGGTTGACTATGCAAATGGTGTTGACGACCTTCCAAAAGCAAATGTTCTTATCTATAATTTAGAGGGTGGCAGCCAAGTTGTTGTTCGTCCATCAGGAACAGAACCACTCATTAAAACATACATCACACTTTCAAAAACAAAAGAAGAAAACGCAAAAAACCTTGAACTTATCAAGGCGGGAATTGCTGAAATTGTGGGTTAAAATAAAAACAATTATTAATAAAGAAATTTTATTAAAACACTTGAATAATTTATATCCATTATGGTATAATCAATTTGCTTGTGAAACGAGTTTCCAAGCGAACTGAATATAAAAATGGAGAGTTACTCAAGTGGTCGAAGAGGCGCCCCTGCTAAGGGTGTAGGCGTAGAAATGCGCGCGCGGGTCCAAATCCCGCACTCTCCGCCAAAATTCCAGTCGCGACAGCGGCTGGTTTTTTTATTGTTTTATGATTATATTGTGCTATTGTTTGCGTTTTTTGGAGTTTGTGTTTACAATGGAAACAGAGGTAATTTATGGTAGGAAGATTTAAAGTTATAACCCTTTGTGGCAGCACAAAGTTTAAAGATGATTTTTTGAGAGAACAAAAAAGATTGACTCTCGAGGGCAATATTGTAATTTCAGTTGGATTGTTTGGCCATTCTGGTGACAACGAGGTTTGGACCGA